>CAZWGG010000321.1:0-6530 GCA_964633305.1 uncultured Bacteroidales bacterium | reverse complement strand
ACATTTGGATTTACTGTAAAAAGATATTCAATGTTAAAATATGCCCGGAGCAATACACTTAATATTCCATACTTTTTGCTATTTGGAGGGGATGTAATTCTTTCTGCAACTTCTTTTTGTACCATACAAACCGTTTCAATTGTTATATCTTTATTATTTAATATTTTAAAGAAAATCTGACTGGAGATGTTATAAGGAAAATTTCCAATAATAGTAAAGGGTTCATTAAACAAACCAGGTAAATCCAAATTTAAAAAATCATCTTTAATAAGAATAGAATTTACAGAAAACAGGGAAGAAAGATAGTCAACAGATTCCTTATCTATTTCAACTAATTTTATATTTACCGTATCCAGTTTTAAAAGATACTGGGTAAGAATACCTTTCCCCGGGCCAATTTCGAGGATATTCCTTGTATTTTCCAGGGACAAACTTTCAACAATTTTCCTGGCTATATTATGGTCTTGTAAAAAATGCTGGCCTAAACTTTTTTTAGGTTTAACGTAAATCATTTAATATCTTTTGAAAGTTTATACCAAACCAAAAGTACATATTAATTGATTATTTTCGTAATTTCCGAATTTTCAATATCACTATTATGAAATATGATTTTAATACATTAATAAACCGCGAAAATACAGCATGCTATAAATACGATTGGAGAGAATCACTTTTTGGCCAAACAGGTATAATTCCAATGTGGGTGGCAGATATGGATTTTAAAACCCCTTCGTTTGTAATAGAATCAATAAAAAAAAGACTTGAGCATGAAGTATTAGGTTATACTTTTCGTCCTGGTTCTTTTTATGAGTCAATAGCAAATTGGATGAAAAAGAAACATAACTGGGAGATTCAAAAAGAATGGATTTGTTTCTCCCCTGGTGTCGTACCTGCTCTGAATTTAGCAGTATTGGCTTATACTAATCCGGAAGATAAAATTATCGTTCAAAAACCGGTATATTTTCCTTTTTTTTCTGCCGTTACCAATCATAACCGTATTTTGGTAAATAATCCGCTAAAACTGGTAAATGGAAAGTATTCTATGGATTTTGAGGATTTACTTTCAAAAATTGATGATAAAGTAAAAATGCTAATTCTATGCTCCCCACATAATCCAACAGGAAATGTTTGGAGAAAAGAAGAACTTGAAAAATTAACCAATATATGTTATGAAAAACAAATACTAATTCTTTCTGATGAAATTCATTCAGATTTGGTATATCAAGGGTATAAACATATTCCAACTGCAATGCTAAATAATAAAATAGCTGAAATAACCGTAACATGCATTGCTCCAAGTAAAACTTTTAATCTTGCAGGCTTATCCACATCCGCCATAATAGCATCAAATAAGCTATTAAGAGAAAAATACAAAAAGATACTTGATAATGTTCATGTTGGAGGTGGAAATATTTTTGGATTTGTAGCTCTTGAAGCAGCATATAATAAAGGGGAAATGTGGCTTATGGAGCTGATGGAATATCTCGGGGAAAACCTGGATTTTTTAATGGATTATTTTCAAAAACATATTCCAAAAATTAAGCCGATAAGGCCGGAAGCTACTTATCTTGTATGGCTGGATTGCCGGGATTTGAGAATTACTGACAAGGAATTACGAGATTTCATGATACATGACGCCAGGTTAGGGTTAAGTGACGGAACTTTATTTGGCAAAGAAGGAAAAGGATTTCAAAGAATTAATATTGCTTGTCCACGTGAAACATTGGAAAAAGCTTTAGTTCAGCTTAAAAATGCTGTTGTTAAAAGATTTGGTAACTAATTAAAAATATTTTTATTAAATTGCTATCGAATAGCTTATTACTTTTGATTTACTAAATCATTCATTTGAACCGAACTATTTAATATACTTGAATAATTCTTCCTAATGAATGTTATATTTTTTTACTAAATTAGATTTTAAGTTTATCTAAACCACACATAAACTGGGAATCGTATGAGACTAAAAATAGCAACTAAGATAGGCCTGGGGTTTGGGATCATGACAATAGCTGTTATAATATATGCATTAATGATTCTAAGGGCCCTTCAAAACAGCAGGGAAGCAAATGATGCAATCACTAATGTCTATTCACCTTCGGTGACATTTATTAATGATTTATATTCAAAAATCAATGATTCCCGGATGCTCATAAAATCATGGGTTTTTATAGATAAGATTGCTGATACTCCTGATAAACTTAAATTACAAGAGCTTCATGCAACAGGGTATAATGAAGTAATGGACACTCTTAAGTATTTTGGTAAAATTTGGGCTAAAGAATATCCCGAACAAACACAATTACTTCATTATATTGATTCCTCAATTGTTGATTCGCTATTCCCCAAGCACGAGTATATTATGCAGCAGTTAAGCACTTTTGAGAGTTATGATGATCCTTTTGTTATTTTTGAAGTAACACCGATGACTGAAGAAGGGGGTGATGTAATGGTTCTAACCCAAAGAATTCTAAAAAAAATAGATGAATTGCGAAATGCCCAGGAAACACTTGAGGATGAGGCAAGAGAAAATATGAAAACAACCTTTAGCAGTTTCAAAAACATTATTATTTTGGTATTGTTTATTCTAATTATTGCTGCAATAATAATTGGTACATTTACGATAACTTCACTTACTATGCCTATAAACCATACAAAAAATATTTTGTTATCTATGAGTAAAGGTATTTTACCAAAAGAAAAGCTTTCTGAAGGCAGTGATGAGATAGGACAAATGGCAAAAGCCCTAAATTTACTTGTTCAAGGGTTAAAAGATATTTTTAATTTTTCTCTCGAAATAGGTAAAGGTAATTTTGATTCTCACTTCAAACCTTTAAGTGATAGTGATGTTTTAGGCCATTCGTTACTTGAAATGCGTAACGAATTAAAAAAAGCCGCTGATGAAGAGGCAAAAAGAAAGACTGAAGATGAACAACGTAATTGGGCCTCACAAGGGGTTGCAATGTTTAGCGATATCCTCAGGAAAAGCAACGATAACCTTGAAGAGTTGTCGTATGAAATAATTAGTAATATGGTTAAATATACTAACTCAAATCAGGGCGGTATGTTTATTGTTAATGAAAATGATAAAGACCATCTTATATTGGAAATGACTGCCTGTTATGCTTTCGATCGTAAGAAATTTATTCAGAAAAAAATAGAGATTGGAGAAGGGCTGGTAGGAAGGTGTTACCAAGAAAAAGAAAAGATTTTTCTGACAGAAATCCCGAAAGACTATCTCAAAATAACATCCGGTTTAGGGGAAGATAGTCCTAAATGTTTGTTTTTGATACCTCTTGTTTACAATAATGTAATTTATGGAATTATTGAAATCGCTTCATTTAGCATATATCAAACTTTTGAAATTGAGTTTATGGAAAGGATTAGTGAAAGTATTGCAGCAACAATTTCTTCGGTGAAGGCTAACATCCAGACATCAATGCTATTGGAACAATCACAACAACAGGCTGAAGAAATGGCATCACAAGAAGAAGAAATGAGACAAAATATGGAAGAATTAAGAGCAACACAAGAACAATCTATTCGCCGAGAGGAAGACCTAAAGCGCGAAGTTGAAGAACTGCGGAAGAGACTAAAAGAAATTTCTTCATAATTGGAACTGTAAATTTTTTGTTGATTCTTCGTCATACAAAATAATGTTAGGCATTTAAAGCATTGATTTACACGATTTTTTTTATTTAATTACCAGGGATAATTTTTTCAATCATGTCATCGAAAATTATATTTGAAGATTTAGGAACAATTGATTATAAAGAGGCATGGGAATACCAAGAAAGGTTACATAATCATATATTGGAAATGAAAATGGCAGGAAAATCTGTTCATAAATCAAACAAAATTCTCTTTTGTGAGCATCCTCATGTATATACGTTAGGTAAAAATGGCCAGGAATCAAATTTATTGATTAGCAGTGAATTTTTAAAATCGATACATGCTTCATATTATAAAATTAATAGGGGAGGAGACATTACCTATCATGGTCCGGGTCAATTAGTAGGTTATCCCATTCTTGATCTTGAACAATTTCAACTAGGTGTAAAAACCTACATATTCAATTTAGAAGAATCAATTATTTTAACATTAAATGATTTTGGAATTAAATCTTCAAGACTTAAAGGTTCAACAGGCGTATGGCTTGATGAAGATATTCCCAGGAAATCTAGAAAAATATGTGCCATAGGTGTTAGGGTAAGTAAATTTATAACCATGCATGGGTTCGCTTTGAACATAAATACTAATTTGGAGTATTTCAATTATATCAACCCTTGTGGGATAACAAACCGGGGGATAACTTCAATGGAAAAAGAAATGGGCAAGAAGATAGATAGTAAAGAGGTAAAACAAAAGTTAAAAGAATACCTAATCCAACTTATTTCTGAAAACCAGGAAAATGTTAGTATATAACTTATTATAAGAAAACAAAGACTTTTGTATGAAAAATATCAAAAATATAATTTGTGTTAACTGGAAATAGCATTTATTTTGTGTACTTTTAAAATTTGTCTAGGGAAAAATTTCACAGTTTATCTTATGCCGAAAGTATGGAAAATAAAAGAGAATGGATTTACAGAAGATATCCAGAGACTTTCTTCAGAACTGAATATTAATAAAGTTCTATCAACTTTACTTATTCAACGTGGTATTAAAACCTTTGATCAGGCAAAAGCTTTCTTTCGGCCTTCACTCAATGATCTTCATGATCCGTTTTTAATGAAAGATATGGGAAAAGCGGTTAAGCGTATTGATGTAGCTATATCAAAAGGTGAAAAGATTCTGGTGTATGGCGATTATGATGTAGATGGAACTACATCAGTAGCCCTTATATATTCTTTTTTTCGTAAGTACTACTCAAAAATTGATTATTATATTCCTGATAGGTACTCCGAAGGTTATGGTATTTCCTATAAAGGAATTGAATATGCCGAGTTGAATAAGAATAAATTGGTTATTGCTCTTGATTGCGGAATAAAAGCAATAGATAAAATTCAATTTGCTAATGACCATGGGATAGATTTTATTATATGCGATCATCACACACCCGGTGATAAACTGCCAGATGCCGTAGCAGTTCTCGATCCTGAAAGGAGTGACTGTAATTATCCTTATAAGTTTCTTTCGGGATGTGGAGTGGGATTTAAATTATTACAGGCATATTGTAATGTCCACAGCATTTCTTTTGAAGAATTATGGAAATATCTCGATCTTGTTGCAGTTAGTGTCGCTTCAGATATTGTTCCTATTACAGGTGAAAACCGTATTTTAGCATTTCATGGGCTTAAAAAACTTAATGAAAACCCACGAATAGGCTTAAAAGCAGTAATTTCGATTGCAGGAATAGAAGACAAACCTATAACTGTTGAAGATATTGTTTTTAAAATTGGCCCCCGAATTAACGCAGCAGGGAGAATTGAATCGGGAAAACAAGCGGTAAACTTGTTAATATCTGAAAATTCTGAAGAAGCTTTTTTACAGTGTGAAAGAATCAATGCCCATAACCAAACCCGGAGGAATATTGACAAACATATGACAGATGACGCTCTTAAAGAAATTGAGAGTTTTGATGGTAAATATAAATTCTCAACCGTACTTTATAATTCTTCCTGGCACAAAGGAGTTGTTGGAATTGTGGCATCTCGATTGATTGAAAATTATTATCGGCCAACAATTGTTCTAACAGAATCGAACGGGTTGGCTACCGGATCTGCCCGGTCAGTTGCTGGTTTTGATCTTTACAAGGCTGTAAGTGCATGTTCCGACTTATTAGAAAGCTTTGGCGGACATATGTATGCCGCAGGCCTGACATTAAAAATTGAAAATGTGCATCTTTTACGCGATAGATTTGAAGAGACGGTTAGTGATTTAATTACCACTGATCAACTTATTCCTCAAATAGAGATTGATGCAGAATTAAACCTTAAGGATATTAATACTAAATTTTTTAATATCCTCAGACAATTTGAGCCTTTTGGTCCTGAAAATATGAATCCTGTTTTTTTTGCTGAAAATGTGGTTGACAATGGTTATGGACGAGTTGTTGGCTCCGGTGATGAACACTTAAAATTACATCTTATACAAGAAGATGAACCTTTTAACGTATATGATGGAATTGCATTTGGTCAAGCTCAACATTTTCAAAAAATCAATAAAGGATTAGGTTTTGATATTGCTTATACGCTTAATGAAAACACTTTTCGTGGAAAAACCAGCATACAATTGAATATTAAAGATATAAAAGTATAGCTTTTCTTTTTTGCAGTTGGTTTTTCTTTCTATTCTATGAATTAACTTGTGATTTCATGAATTCAATTGATTTTAGTAAAATTTCTAAGGAATATTCAAAAAAGTCAATCATAAAAAAAATTGAAACGCAACATTAACCTGAAAAAGTTTATATAAATAGTTATAGAAACTCGCAGATATGGTTTAGGAGATTACTTTCAAATTTTAATATAATTACATGTATTTAGTCTTTGCAAGAAAACGCCAAATACTGCGTTATTCTTGCCTTGAAA
>CAZWGG010000320.1:0-6543 GCA_964633305.1 uncultured Bacteroidales bacterium | reverse complement strand
TTAGATTTTCGAAGTAACTGAAAATCAAATCAAAAATCTAAAGTCATTAACTTAGGCGAAGCTAATCGATATTCGTTAATGATTTTTTTAACTCAATGACATTGCCCACGTGTTCATGTCGTGAATAGTCTCATCAAAGGCGGAGAGTTTCATACCTGTGAGTAAAGAATACAATTTGTGAATTTAGGAATAATTCCGTCGTAAAGTAGTGCGTCAATTCCGTAAACAAAAGGGGACAGGGGGTTGTATATGATTGCTAAAATATTGAATTAAAAGTAATACGAAAGTGACAACTATAGAATATCTGAATTTTCATAACAGGAGGTTTCCAGTTCGCATATTATCATACTTTTGTTTACTGCTAAAACTTAGGGTTAATAGAAAATATCCTGCTGTGGAAAATAATTTTTCACACATGAAAATTTCCATTTCCTGCTGTGGAAATTTTTTTTTTCACACGTGAAAATTTTATGGAGTGATAATACAAGTTATAAACTTTATTAAGGATATCTTTTTTTTTAAGTAACTTTGTTATAATAGAAGCAACAATACAGATGGCCATTTCACCACACATATTAATTATTTAGATCCAAAAACATTCAATTTTGTTTTAAAACTTTTTAAGTTGCCTAAAAAGAAATTTGCATGTTACATACGGAAGCAGTCAAGGCATCAACACTGGAACTCATAAAAACACTTCAAAACAAAGAGTATTTAGGAGATTTTTATCTTGTTGGCGGCACAGCATTATCATTATATATTGGCCATCGTAGATCGATTGATATTGATTTATTTTCAACTAAATGATGCTATTATATTGAAAAGCCTTATCTATTTTGATGATGTTGATCTTTCAGATTGGCCGGTAATGATCATGTATCCTGATTTGAAATGGAACGATGTAAAAAAAAGGTTAGACAAAGAAGTAACCCAGCATATTAGAAAAACATCAAACCTGTGAAATTGATTTTTAGCTAATTTGTTATAATGTATAAATACAAAAAACTGGCCAGAATATGGGCCAGCTTTTTTGTTTTCTTATTAATTTGAAAATCTTTTTTACCTTAGGTTTTTAAATATTTGGTTTTGTGTACCTTTTTTGGTTGAGTAATTAATTTTTAAAGCGCTTGCTTTTCTTAATTCCTGCTTTACATCAATAATTATCCCCATTTCAATGTTACGGTCGGCTTTTAGCGAGACAGACATTTTGTTTTTATCTCCTTCAGACATTTTTTCACGTTCGCTGGAAATATATTCACGTATATCCTCGGCTTTTGCAAATGCATCGTTGAGCTGAATTCTCGGGACATTACCATACTTGCTTACATCTGATGGTTTGCCCACATAAATAAAACTAACCAACGATTTTCTTTCAAGTTTTTTTACTTCCGAAGCATGGGGAGTTACAATACTAACCTTGAGGCTGGTTTCTTTCATTGTTGTTGATACCATAAAAAAGAACAACAACATAAATACAATATCGGGTAATGATGCAGTAGATATTCCCGGCACATCCCCTTTTCCTTTTCTCTTAAATGTTGCCATGATTAGGATCCTCCTATGTTTTTAGGTTCGGCTTCAGAAATTCTGAGAGGATAAATTTTTTCAATAGCCTCTTTTCTGGCATCTTTAGTACCTTCCTCCTCATCATCTCCTAACTCATCGTATTTAACACCGAATTTTTGAACAGCTAATTCGTTTCTTAACTCATTATAGGCAGCCGTAAGCTCGTTTTGCACGGCAATATATGTTCCATAAGATGTTCCCCGGTCATTTTGTAATGAAATGACATGATATTTTGTAATGGGAATAGTACCAAAATAAGGTATCTCAGTAGGAACCTTTTCAGGTAATTTCAGACTGTTATCCGGGTTTGATATAAATTCTTTAGCAGCTCCCCTTAATTGCCGGATATCCATGAGTTCATTTTCAACCAGCAATTGGTTCTCTTTATTTACCAAAACAACAAATATATTCCTTTCTTTTATCTCTTCTTGTTCCAATTGTTCATCTTCCGGCATAGGGGGAAGCTTTCTGAATAGTCCTATATCGGTATCCATGGTAGTGGAAACAAGGAAGAAGATAAGAAGAAGGAATGCAATGTCGGCCATTGATGCTGTTTGTATTTCGGGTAGTGGTCTTTTAACCTTAGCCATATTACATTATAGTTTATAATGTTAAACATGCCAATTTCAACTGAATTTTATTTGAAAATACTGGAAATTTCGTAATATAAGATTGAAAGAAAACCTATTCCTAGAAAAATATACAATGCTTTCAACCCTCCATCAACTAATTTGAGTGACTTAGCAGAAATTACTGTTTTAGATATTTCTACCGGTAAAGGTGTATCTGTTCCAAATACATATCCAATTAATAGAATTACACCAAAAACTATTAACCCAAGCAACATTAATTTTGCCTTGCCAGGGTGCCTTATAACATGAATTAATGGGAAAAGTATTGCTGTTAAGGCCGCAATAGCAAAATAAACATATAATAGCCTTATTGCTGAGTCTGTTACTGCCGGGTAAGGCTTACTGGTAATTCCGGGGGTTTCTTTTCCAAAATAAAAAAGTATCCCAAAAATTATACCAACTGCCATTAGAATATATAGTACTATTGATACTATTCTTTGTAAACTGTTAGACATAATACTTATTTTTTAAGGTTATGTTTTACCAATAGGTCAACTAATGAGATTGAGGCATCATCCATGTCGTTAACAATCCCGTCGATTTTTGTTATCAGGTAGTTATAAAAAATCTGAAGGATAATGGCGGCTATCAGACCAGATGCTGTTGTTATCAAAGCAACCCCGATAGGAGCAGCAACAGCCCCGGCACTAATATCACCAAGTTGGGTAATTGTTTCGAATGCCATGATCATACCGATAACAGTTCCCATGAACCCTAACATAGGTGCAATGGCGATACAAAGGGATATCCAGCTAAGATTTTTTTCCAGCAAACCCATTTGAACACCACCATAAGATAATATAGATTTTTCAACAATGTCCAATCCCTGGTCAATCCTGTCAAGCCCCTGGTAAAAAATGCTTGCAACCGGACCTCGTGTATTCCGGCAAACTTCTTTAGCGGCTTCTACTCCACCAGATTCCAGTGCATCCTCAATATTATCGAGTAATTTGCTTGTGTTGGTGGTAGATAAACTCAAGTAGATGATCCTTTCAATTGCTAACGCCAAACCAAAAATAAGCGTGAGCAGGATAGTGCCCATAAAGCCTGCACCTCCGTCGATAAATTTTGCTTTGATTTGTTGATGCAACGGAATTTTTTCATTTCCTGCCAGTTCATCTTGTTGCGTTGCTTCATCTTGTTGCGTTGCTTCGGTTTGTTCAACAGCTTCAGTATTTGTTGCTTTTTCCGGTTCAACTGTCCCTTGAGCATAAATCGTTTTAGATACTCCAAACGAGAGTATTCCTAATACTGCTAAAAATGCAAAAATTTTTTTCATGACCTGTTATTGAATTTTAATTGTTACTATTAGTTATTTTCGAAATTATTATAAATATATATAAATCACAAGTTTAAAACATAAACTTTTATAAGTTTTCATTGCCAATGTCAAAAATATCTTAATGACAAACAATGAAATACATCTTCACAGATAAGGTTTTCTTTGAAAGCTTAAAACACGCTCTCTTTCTTTTTGAATCCGCTCCCCCGGGCAAACTGTATTGTAAATATTCTTGTTAATCAGTAATTTACCCTGCGGAGAGAGCGGGATTCGAACCCGCGTACCACTTTTGGCGGTAACACGCTCTCCAGGCGTGCGCCTTAGTCCACTCGGCCACCTCTCCTTCAAAGAACCCCTAAAAAAACAAGTGCGAAAATTACGAAAAAAAATTTAAATCCAAATTATAAAAGTGTTATTTCTCCCCTTAATGAGGAATTTAGATTAATTATAATTTCTTTTTTTGATAATCCTTTTCCAAGCAAAAACATCATTTTTGTTACTGCTGCCTCAGTAGTGATATCGTAACCGTTAATTACCCCGGCTTTTGCCATTTCAAGGCTGGATTTATACTGGCCCATTTCAACACTGCCGGCTTTACATTGCGATACGTTTAAGATAATGATGTTTCGTTTTATTGCTTTGTATATTTCAGAAATAAACCATTTTTCTTCAGGAGCAGTACCTGATCCGAATGTTTCGAGAATTATTGCTTTTAACCCGTTAATAGAAATTATTGATTCAAAGACATTTTTTTTTATACCAGGAAATAGTTTCAAGATTACCAGGTTAGCATCAAAATTTTTATGAACGATAAGGGGGGTGTTTTTTGCAACAGGGTACTGGATAGCAGAATAGTTATACCTGATATGTACCCCGCTTTCAGCCAAAGCCGGGTAGTTTTCGGATTGAAAGGCATTAAAATCTTCAACATTATTTTTAGTGGTACGGTTCCCCCTTAACAGTTTGTTTTCAAAAAATATTCCAACTTCAGGTACAATGGCTTCATTGTTTTTTTTTGCTGCAGCAATTTCAATGGCTGAAATAAGGTTTTCTTTGGCATCGGTACGAAGGGAGCCAATTGGCAATTGAGAGCCCGTGAAAATTACAGGTTTTTGCAGGTTTTCAAGCATAAAGCTTAAGGCAGATGCAGAATAAGCCATGGTATCGGTTCCGTGTAAAATAATAAATCCACCGAAGTTATTGTAGTTATCTTCAATTATTTCAGCAATTTTTATCCATATTTCAGGGTTTACGTTTGAAGAATCAATGGGAGGGTTAAAAGCATAAGAAGCTATGTTAAAACCAAATTTCCTTAATTCAGGAACTATCTCGAGTATATTATCGAACCGGAAAGGTTTTAATGCTCCTGTTTCAGCGTCTTGCACCATACCTATAGTCCCGCCTGTATAAATTATTAATATTGAAGTTTTATTGTGCAAAATGCTTATAAAGTCGTCAAAATTGTGACAAATATAATGAATTTGTGTTAATTAGTTTAATTCGTGTCCGGCACTACATGCCAGGCTAAAATCAAGGGGTAACAAGGTTAAATACCTCCAGTGCATTTTTTGTTGTTATTTCAGCTACTTTTTCTACACTTGTATTATGGATTTGGGCTATTTTTTCTGCTATGTAAAACAGGTACCCGCTTTCGTTTCTTTTTCCTCTTTTTGGTACAGGGGTTAGAAAAGGGGAATCGGTTTCAATTACTATATCTTCAATATTGATTTGCTGAACAACTCTATCAAGGCCCGAATTTTTAAAAGTTACTATTCCCCCAATTCCCAGTTTAAAATTGTATTCTTTTGTAATAAAACCTGCTTGTTCGACTGATCCGGTAAAAGCGTGAAATATTCCCTTGAGATTGTGGTTTTTGAAATCGGATAATACATCAAAAATTTCATCTAACGATTCTCTTGCATGGATAACAACGGGTAAATGGTTTTTTATGGCCAGTCTGACCTGATGGGTAAAAGCTTCGACCTGCTGGGTAAAATATTTTTTTTCCCAGTACAGGTCAATTCCTATTTCTCCAATTCCAATGTACCTATTTTTATCAAGTTCCAAATCAACTATTGCAAGTTCATCCATGTAATTCTCCTTTATAGAAGTAGGATGCAATCCAATTAACGGGTAACAAATAGTTGGAAAACTTTTACACAAATCGTGCAACGGATTAATTGAACTGCTGTCGATGTTTGGCAGTATTATTTTTTTTATTCCTTTATCAATAGCTCTTTGAATAACTTCGTCCCTGTCTTTTTCATAACTGTTAAGATATAGGTGAGCGTGTGTATCAATTAGCATGGTAGAGATAATTAAGTTAGTGCGAAGCTAGAAGCTGGGAGAAGAAGTAAACTTCGGTTTTCCGACTAGCTTCTAGCTTCGGACATCAACTAAAACAATTCTTCAATTGAAAGGTACCTTTCTCCTGTGTCGTAATTAAAGGCAATGATTTTAGACCCTTCAGGTAATTCGGGTATTTTTTTTGCAATGGCAGCCAGTGTTGCACCGGAAGATAGACCTAAAAAGATTCCTTCTTCCTTTGCCGCTTTACGGGCAAATTCAAATGCTTCTTCTTTAGAAACCTGAATGGTACCATCAATTAATTGGATATGCAGGTTCTTTGGTATAAATCCTGCCCCTATACCTTGAATAGGGTGAGGGCCTGGTTTACCCCCGCTTATTACAGGCGATTGTTCGGGCTCAACGGCAAAAGTTTTTAAAGTGGGAAATGATTTTTTCAACACTTCGGAAACTCCGGTAATATGTCCTCCTGTTCCTACCCCGGTTATTAAATAATCAAAACCATCGGGGAAATCTTTTAAAATTTCTCGGGCAGTTGTAGTACGGTGAATGTCAATGTTTGCCTCATTATCAAATTGAGAAGGCATCCATGCCTTTTTATTATTGCTAACAATTTCCTGGGCTTTTTCAATGGCTCCTTTCATTCCTTTTTCACGCGGAGTTAGTTCAAATTCTGCTCCATAAGCTTTCATAATTTTTCTTCGTTCAATTGACATGGATTCAGGCATTACCAAGATAAGTTTGTATTTTTTTATT
>CAZWGG010000319.1:0-6552 GCA_964633305.1 uncultured Bacteroidales bacterium | reverse complement strand
AGTTATGTTCGTTAATTTTGCTCATTATAATATGGTTTCTACACTCTTTAAATACTGTTGTAAAAACTTTCTTGCCCTGAAAATATAGACCTTTACCTGTGATTCGTTAAAATTCAGAATCTCTCCTATTTCCTGATACGAATACCCCTCATAATCTCTTAACAATACTATTGTTCGTTGATCCTCCGGTAATTTTTTCATTGCTCCATTCAAAATCTCATTTAAATCAGAATACTGCTTGTCATGTGTATGTTTCGATTCCACAATCTCATCAAACCTGGCAGCTTTTTTATTACTTCTGAATACATTAAGCATGGTTCTGTAACCTGCTGTAAACAAATACGATTTAGCTTTTTCAACTTGTACTTCTTCATGTTTTTCCCACAATTTTGTAAAAACATCCTGTACTACATCCTTTGCAGACTCCCTATCATTCATACTTTTAAGTATAAAACGGTATAGCCCGTCAGCATATAAATCAACAGTGTTATTGTACTCTTTCCTTGTCATTCCTTATTTTTCAGGAGTAAGACACACAATACCGGAGAAATGTTACAGGCAAATTTAATTTTATTCTGAAATTTTGTATCAGTTTTAAGAAAAGCTTATTCTTATTTGTAAATTTCTTTGATTAGTTTCCGGTTATATATATTTAATTTTCTTATGAGCTGTAACATTTATATTTAGTTGTGTGTCATATGAATCAAAGAATAAATAAACTGATATAATATGAAAAAAACACTATCATTAACATTATTAATTTTTTTGCTTAAAACAATTGCAATAGGTCAGGAACTTATACAAATAGTTAGAGGTAGAATTCTTGACAATGATAGTAGATTACCACTAATAGGTGTTACAATAACGATAGTTGATTCTGATCCGGTAATTGGTACAGTAACTGATAATAATGGTAATTTTAGATTAGAAAACGTATCAGTTGGTAGAATCACACTAGAGTTTTCTTATTTAGGCTATGAAGGCAGAACTATTCCAAATATTGAAGTTAATTCAGGGAAAGAAGTTGTAATAAATCTGAATTTACAGGAATCAGTAGTAAAAATGGATGAAGTAGTCGTTAAGGCCGTTAAAAACAAAGGTCAAGCATTAAATGACATGTCAATTGTAAGTTCCCGCTCTATGTCGGTTGAAGAGACCAAACGTTATGCCGGTGGATTCGACGACCCTGCACGTGTAGTATCTAATTACGCAGGTGTTACAAATACCGGTGATGGAAGTAGCGATATTATTGTAAGAGGTAATGCACCAAAATATATACAATGGCGTTTAGACGGGACAGAAATATCAAGTCCTTACCATTTCGATGATCAAAATGCATCTTTTGGAGCACTTACTGTACTAAACAATAATCTATTAGCCGCATCTGATTTTTATACTGGTGCCTTTTCACCCGAATATGGTAATGTACTTTCAAGTGTTTTTGATTTAAGACTCAGAGCGGGAAATAACGAAAAATTTGAATCAGCTATTGGATTTGGATTAATTGGTACCGATATTACTATTGAAGGTCCCTTTAAAAAAGGTTACACAGGTTCGTTTCTTATGAATTACAGATATTCTACAGCTTCTTTAATACAAGATATCGGATTAATTGATGCTGATGGATTACTCAAATTCCAGGATGCAAACTTTAAACTTGTATTTCCAACTAAAAAAATAGGAACCTTTTCTATTTTCAGTATTGGTGGTTTAAGCAACTTTTATCTTGAAGATTTAAGAACCTCATTAACTGCCACAGTTACAACCGAATCGAGTAATATTAGTAGCATAAGAAAAGATTATGTCAAAGGAAATTACATGCTAAATACAGGTTTGAATCATACATTAACAATAAATGATAACAGTTTTATTAAGACATGTATTTCTTATTCTGCTACAGGTATTATGGATGATTGGTTTAAATCTAGAAAAATTGAGATATATAATAGTCAAGGTGAACATATTAGTGACTCTGTTATTAACAGAACCTTAAATTTTAAAAACAGATTATTACAATCTACTTACCAGGGCGCTGTCACTTATAACAATAAGATCAATACAAAAAATAAAGTGCAGATAGGTACAAAATATGCATTGTTTGAATGCAATTATCGACAAAGTAAGTTAAATAGTGATAGTATTATGTTCACTTTAATTGATTTCAAAGAAAATGTTTCAACAATACAAAATTTCATAAGTTGGAAACTTCGATTGGGTGAAAATATTACAATTGTATCGGGTTTTCATAATATGAATGTTTTATTGAATAATAAAAGTACACTTGAACCAAGAATTGCTATAAACTGGAAAATAAATGATAAAAATTCATTCCATGCAGGTTTTGGCAATCATAGTACAATGGAAAGTATACATCATTATTTTGCCAGGATTGAACAAACTGATGGCAGTATTTCAGAACCCAATAAAGAGCTCGGCTTACTCAAAGCACATCACTATGTTCTAGGATATGAAAAACGATTTAATGGAAATTTTATGGCAAAGGTTGAATTGTATTATCAGTATCTGTACAATTTACCTGTGGAAAATAATGATACAAGCTATTTTGCTACAATAAATGAAAGTGTTGATTATAAATATGTTGATTTAGTAAATGAAGGAACAGGAAAGAATTATGGTCTGGAAATCACATTTGAACGTTTTTTTGACAACGATTACTATTTCCTAATAAACGCTTCTTTGTTTAATTCAACTTACAAATCATTGGAAGGCATTGAAAGAAATACGCTATATAACAAAAACTATTTAGCAAATATGTTATTTGGTAAGGAGTTCCATAATCTTGGCAAAAAAAACAACCAAACAATGGCTTTGAACTGTAAAATATTTTTTCAGGGAGGACAAAGATACATTCCTCTTTTACGTAATAATGATGGAGATTTAGCTGTTGACATTGAGAATAACAATTACTACGATTATGAAAGGGCATATGAAGATCATCTCGACAATATTTACCAGGTTAATTTATCAGTAAGCTATAAGTTTAATAGAAAAAAAGCTACACACGAAGTTTTTATTGATTTGCAGAATTTAACCAATTCAATGGGCAAAATATTTGAATATTATGATGATAATCAACCGGATTCAATAGCATATACGGAACAATTTGGCTTTTTTCCCAACCTGATGTACCGGGTTTATTTTTGATCAAATTGAATAATAAATATTAACAACAATAAAGCATGGAAGAAAAGAAAATAAAACAAAAAATTCAAGAAAATGCTTCATCGGCATGTGGAATTTATTTCCTGGGATTTATAGGATATGTAGCTTATTTTATTTCACACGCTACAGGTTTTTGGGTAGGTGTATTAGGATTCCTGAAAGCCATTATATGGCCTGTATTTATTGTTTATAGGGTATTTAGTTACTTAGGATAAGCTGTTATAATAGAAAATTTTCTATCTTATCTAAATGCAAACAAGTATCTTGTTCAAGATCATTTATTTAGTTATGGTTATTTAAAGCCAACTCCGCGTTATGGTATGTCTCCCCAGGCTTGTGCAAATAACACGGCCGATTTAATTAGAGCCCTGAATGAATTTTATAAGGAAACCAATCATCCCGTAGTAGATAATCCAGAAAAGTTTTGGAGTAGTATTAGTTCCGGAACTTCTATAGTAAACCGATACAAAAATTTAGGGGATTATATCGGACATGAAGATGGTGCAAACCTATTAGAACCGGTTATGAGGAAGAATTTTTTAACAATATAAAAGATTGAGTAGAGGCACGTAAGCGTGGTGAGAAACTCACCAGGAAGACTTTGATGAAGCTGGGGCTTAAAGCCTGTATAGGTTTCGATAACAAAATGGAGCAATCATTACCAATACAAAAGTTATTGCACCTGAATCATTTAATTTTAATCATCTTTTTTCCGATCTTATACTTAATGATAATGAGGCTGCTTCAAATGTTGATATTATTGGTGGACATATAATATATACGGGTCAGGACTTCAGGATTATCCTCTTGCACGCGAAAAAGGCAAAGAAGTTTGGATGACTGAACACCTGGATACTGTTACAACATGGAGTGCCATTTTTGATGCAGGTAAAGAAATTCACGATTGTTTGGCAACAGCAAATTTTAGCGCGTATATTTGGTGGTATGTAAAAAGGTTCTATGGTCCTTTGATCTGAATAATTTTTCTTTGTACAGTATCCGGATATCTTTGGTTATTACTTCAAGAGTTTTGTTGACTTATTAACTTTGATCTGCAGCCGGAAAAAATAGTGTAAATGTTGTTCCGCTACCCATCGTGCTTTGTACTTTAATATCTCCTTTGTTAAGTTTAACAAATTCATGAACAAGATTCAATCCTAGTCCAACGCCTTTTTCCTTCTCTGTTCCTCTTGTACTCTTGTCTTCAATTAATTCAAAGAGCAAAGGGATTTTTTCGGGTGAAATGCCAATGCCAGTGTCTGTAATTGAAATCTTAACCATATTTTTATCTGCTAAACCGGTTGAAATACTAACAGTACCTTCCTTATTTGTGAATTTAAGAGCATTGCTTAACAAATTCCGAATGATCATCATTAAACTATTTTTATCACCGGAAATAGCTAACCCTTCTTTAAGGGCTAACTTTATTCTTATATTTTTCAAAAGAGAAAAGGTAGAGAATAGCCTCACAACATCTGATACTAATTCTTTAGTATCTATTTGCGATACCGTAAAAGGCAATTTGCCTTGCTGGCTTAACGCCCAATTGAGTAAATTTTCCAAAAGTCCTGATAACGAAATTACTGCCTCGTCGATATAATCGGCGATATCCTCAAGAAAAGCCTGGTTGTCGAGTTCCATACTTTCCTTTATCATTATTGATATACCTCCCAAAGAGCTTATAGGTCCCCTGAGGTCATGAGAAATGATAGAGAAAAACTTATCCTTAATATTGTTAATATCTCGGAGTTCTGTACGTTGTTGCTCCAGCAATTTGCGACGTTCATCTAGAATAACTGTAAATTTTTTTGTTCGTTTTAAACTTGAATAATACAAAAAGATAAGTCCACCTGCCAGTAAGATACTTAATATAAGGGCCCCAATAACAATAAGCTGTATCGTCTTTTCCTTTTGAAGTATATCAACTTCTGCCTGTTTTTGTGCTACCTCGTATTCAGTACGCAAGTCGGCCATTTTTTGAATTGTTTCATAATTTTTTATGCTGTCATTGCACTGTATGTATATGGATTGATAGTAATATGCACTGTCATATCGTTTTATAGCGCCATAAAGTTTGGATAGACGATATGCTGCCTCACTTTTTTGTTCATAAATGTTATTTCTATGGGCAATAGTATAACTTTTTGATGCATAATTTATTGCACTATTTATTTCACCTTTTTGTTGAAGAATATTAGCATATTCTATCATAAAATCAGTGATGGCAAAGTCATCTCTATATTTATTAAGAATTTCAATAGCATTAAGAAGTTGATTTTCAGCTTTTTCGAGTTCATCTAGTCGTGAATATACTAATCCTGAGTTTCCGAGACAATAAGCGTACCCTTCCTCATACTGCATGTCTTGGTATATTTTTTTTGATTGTGAAAATAATATAAGGGCAGAATCATATTGTTTAACTTTGTAATATGCATAACCCAGATTATGCTGTACTGTTGCTAATCTATAAGAATCATTTTCCCTGTTAAATATATTTATGGCTTTTTTAAGATAAAGAATTGCATTTTTATGATTATGTTGACTAATATAAGTGTTTGAAATATAATCATATGTAGCAGCCATACCTATATTGTTTCCATCTTGTTTATAAAGTTTTGCTGCCTGCAAAAACTTTTCGAGCGCTAGAGCATGATTACCCGCATAAAGATAACCTAGCCCATTTTGCAATAAAGGGCGAGCTGAACTAATATTTAATTTATTTGCTAATTTAATAGCTCTTTCGCTATAAAAAATTACAGTGTCAGCATCTATGCTATTTTCAGCTATCTGGCAAAGAAAATCATACTTCTCTGTATCGCTATTATAAAGATGGTTGTTTACAATAAAGCGTAAACTATCTGCTAAGGGTTGATTATTCCCAAGTAGGTATGGTCCTAAACTTATGAGAAAGGAAATAACACAAATTATCAAAAAACGATTGTGCATTATATTATTATGGAGGAGGTATTACTTTCAACCAAGGGTCAAGTTTAAGTTTAGTACCATCTTCAAGAATATATTCAATATAATACGCCTCTTCGCCCTCGGCATCGTTTGATACGGGCAATTTCAAACCTTTACAAAGAAACCTTTTTTTAGGCCCTGTTTTAAACACATTGTGTTTTCCTGTTTTCGAGTAAACCTTGGATATTGCTTTAATACCGCTTCTGGTATCCAGTTCCCAGATTATTGTGTCTCCCCTTTGCGCTTCGGTCAACAGATTGTCAATACCCCCATTACCATTTGAATCAGATAATTCAAGCCGTCTCTCTCCATTTTCTAAGATAGATCTTAGGTAAATTCTTACTTTTTTCATTAATTTCAGGTGTATGTTTTAAAGATAGAAATGCAATATAAAAACTAATGAAC
>CAZWGG010000318.1:0-6581 GCA_964633305.1 uncultured Bacteroidales bacterium | reverse complement strand
TGAAAACTCGATGAATTTATGAATATAACCTCGTATCAGTTCTTTAAAATATGATAAAGTGGATTTGTCGCGGGTTAAAAGGTACTTTTCATATAGAATACCAAAATTAAACGAATCAAGTTTAAGCGATTCATTTGCCAGGGATTCAGCTTCATTTTTCCTGTTCATCTTTCTTAATATGGCAACTTTTAAATGACGCGCCTTATGGTTGTGCCAGTTTCGAATAAGCGATAGTGATACTAATTCCAATGCTTCTTTCCAATTGGTTTTCATAGCCGAAAGTTGCGCCAGGTGAAAGTACCCGGCATCCTGCCATGCCGCATTCCAGACCGACTTATATAAAGCACTGTAGGCTTCATCGTATTTACCTTGAAATTTCAGACATAATCCCAGGTTGAAAAATGGTTCGCCATCATAAGGATTCGGGTTGCGTTCGGTTAACGTGCTAATAGCTGCTTTAAAATAACGTTCGGCGTCAGAAAATTTACCCCTGCGCATTAGCCATAATCCTATTGCATTATTATTTCGGACATCACCTGGTTCCCTGCTTAATGCTTCCATGTAATAATCGACAGGGTTATAAGTAGCATGGCGGTATTGTTCAAGATGAAGGCCGGTTAAATATAATTGTTCAATACTTGAAATGTCCTTTGGTTCTTTTGCCGGTTTCGCGGGATTGGGAACCGCTTGTATTTCCTCCTTTTCCGGTTGCCAGGAAACAAGTACTTCTCCATCTTTTGTAAACACGGAAAGTACAAATTCCCGGGGAATTACCGGTAAATTGAGCTCTACCGACTTTTCGTAAGATGTATGGGGTGAAAAATCAAAGGCATCCTCCAAAATGATTTTCCCATTTCTTGTAAGAAGAATTGTTGCTTTCGGGTATTCTGCTGTACAATAAGCCTTTATTTGAGCTTTTTCTTCGAAAAATTCAAGGTTTACCAAAGCTTCCTTAGTGGCATTTTTTACCACACCAAGATCACGATAAGGCATAAAATACTGGCTGAACGATTTTTCTTCATAGGGCATAATCCAGGAAAAATCGGGTTGATTATCGGTATACACACCACACATCAATTCAATATATGGCCCATCATTGTCAGTAAGATTCCTGTCCCATGCCTGCCCAAAATCGCTATAACCCCATGTCCATTGTTTTTTACCCGGTGAAACATGGTGATTAGCCACGTGAAGTAATCCCCCATTAGTATCATTTTCGTAACCTCCCACGAAATTGTATTTTGAAGCGATTGCCATATACGACGTAGGTACCGGGATGTTTTTATATTTTGAAATATCCACACCGGCCGAATAATCAACTTTATAGTATGTTCCTGTAGCAATAGGAAAACGTGAAACGTCACGTTTTCCATGATCAAATACAGCATTTACATCAGGCGGAAAAACAGATTGGTACTCATCGTTTACATGCACTGCCGGATTACTCCACCAAAGAAACGTTTGCGGATGTGCTGAACGGTTATATAATTTAACTTTAATTTCCATGTAAGCTTTGTCGGGATATAAGGTAAACCCGGCCATACTTTTAGTGCGGAACATACGTTCTACTTCGCTGCACCACACAGTTATACTGCCATCCAAATTTTCTTCAATAGAGTAATCAACAGGTTCATAAGTACTTGGACGGTGATGTTGGGGCCAATTAAATTCGATACCACCCGAAATCCATGGGCCGGTTAATCCTACAAGCGCCGGTTTAATTACCTGGTTATAATAAACAAAATGACGTTGTTTGATCTTATCATAGGCCATTTGCACCCTGCCTCCAATTTCGGGCAGGATCATTATTTTTAAATAGTTGTTTTCAAGAAAAATGGCATTCCAATCTTTGTCTTTCTTTTCATCAAAAATTTTCTCAACTATAGGATACGGGTATACTGTTCCACTACTACCCTGGTATACCCTTTTCTCAAGAAAAACCGGGTTCTTTTCAGGTCGCCCGATCCCGTAAGTTGGTATCTTCACAACTTCTTTCCAAGCTTTAACTTCCATATTATTAATATAATTTAACAGTTTATTTTGACTCCTCCTTTATATTCGCTTTAGCTTCAGCCATTATCCTATAAATTCCTTTTCTATCTCTTCAAGTGATTTACCTTTTGTTTCTTTTACTTTTTTATAAATAAAAACAAATCCGGCTATGCAAATTATCGAATATACCCAGAATGCAATGGCATCACCAAATTTGTTCTCGATTATGGGGAACGTGAAAACAAGTATGAAGTAAGCAAACCATAACATTAACACAGCCACGGATGTTGCTGCGCCTCTTATTTGGTTAGGAAAGATTTCTGAAATAAGTACCCATGTTAAAGGGGCAAGCGACATTGCATATATGCCAATAGCCATTAATATGGTTAGAGAGAGCCCGGTTCCGGTTCCTTTGTTCAGTATATAGCCTATAAATATATAAAGTACAGCCAATCCCCCGGCACCAAAAAGCATTAAGGGCTTTCTTCCCAAACGGTCAACCAATGCCATTGCCAAAAGTGTAAATCCCAAGTTTGTTAAGGCTATGTATACAGCCTGCATAAGCTGTTCGGTTCTGTCTGCACCGATACTTCTAAAAATATTGGTTGTATAATTAAACACTACATTTATTCCACATAACTGTTGAAAAACAGCTAATCCAATTCCAATTAATACAATTGGAAAAACTGCTTTTTTAAGCAACATCCGGTAATTTGTCTTATCTTTTCCATGCAGGGTTTTGCGTATAGCATCTACTGTTGCATCAACAAAATCGGGTGAACCTATTCGTCCTAATACTTTCCTAGTATCGGCCTCACGGTTTTTTCGAAGCAACCACCTGGGGCTTTCCGGGAGAAAAAACACACCCAGAAAAAAAAGTAAGGATGGAA
The DNA here is from genome assembly GCA_964633305.1 of uncultured Bacteroidales bacterium. Classification (GTDB taxonomy): domain Bacteria; phylum Bacteroidota; class Bacteroidia; order Bacteroidales; family UBA10428; genus CAZWGG01. The sequence goes on along the minus strand of CAZWGG010000318.1, from coordinate 3,699 downwards.
CCATGCCCAAGCCGAACATCCAACGCCATGCATTAATCCCAATATCGCGTAAAAAGAAGTTTACTAGGTGCGTAACTACCTGACCGAGTACTATAGTAAGCTGATTTATGGCAACCAATCTACCCCGGACTTCTGCCGGGGATATTTCTGCAATGTACATAGGAGACAACATCGAGGCCATTCCCACACCAATGCCTGCAAAAAAACGCGACATAACAAAAAAGCTTAGGCTTGGTGCTAATCCCAATGCTAATGATGACAGAAAGAATATTGCCGCTGCAGTTAAAAGTCCTGGTTTTCTACCATACTTGTCTGCTATGTTTCCGGCAATTATACAACCTGCCATAGCTCCTATGGCCAACGAGCCTGTTGTGCTCCCTTCACCAATTGCTTCCAACCCGAAATATTCACGGAGAAATGGTAAGCCACCGGTAATTACGGCAAAGTCGAAACCAAAAAGATAGCCTCCCATAGCAGAGACCAAGGAAATTCCGATTAAAAATGGAAAATTAAATTTGCTTTTTTTCATATATTAAGTATTTATTTAACTGATAATATGAGGCTTATATTATATAATTTTTTTGTTTTAAGTACTTTCTATCAAGAAAGTTAACCAACTAACTGTGAAAAAAGAATGGATAATATGCTGAAAATAATGGATTATATTATTATCTTTAGTTAAGATTAAGAAGTATGGAAAAGAAAAAAGATGGGTTTGTCGGTCAGTGGTACATCGTTTTACCCGATCATATCATATCCGGTTTGAATAAAAATCCATTAACTAAGTTATTACATATTACAGATATTGGTTATTATCCACATGCATTACATCACTTCCGGGAAAGAAAACAAGGCTGTACGCAACATATTCTTATTTATTGTGTTGGTGGTAAAGGAATAATACATGTAAATAATGAAGTAAAACGATTGAACAAAGACCAGTATTTTATTATACCTGTTAACCAGCCACATCATTATTATGCTAGCTCAAACGAACCCTGGTCAATCTATTGGGTTCATTTTGCCGGTTCACATGCCGGGTTTTTTGTTGACACGCAATTGCGGATAAAGTATCTTGATCCTACAAAACCTCGTTATAAGGACAGGATCATGTTTTTTGATGAAATTTTTCAAATACTATCTATGGGTTATACCAATGAAAACTTGGAATACAGTTCTATTTGTCTGTGGCAGATGTTAGGTTCTTTTAACTATCTTTCACTATTTCAAAGAACCCGGGAATTTGCAAACCGGGGATTGGTTGAAAAATCCATTCAGTTTATGCATGAAAATCTGGATAAAAAGATTACACTGAGCGATCTGGCCGGTTCATGTAACCTTTCAATTCCGCAGTTTTGTAAGCTTTTTAAGCGAAAAACTTCTCAATCTCCTATCGATTATTTTATCCGTCTTAAAATTCAAAAGTCCTGTCAATATCTTGATTTTTCAGAGTTGAAGGTACATGAAATAGCTAGCGAGCTTGCTTTTGAAGACCCCTTTTATTTTTCTCGACTTTTTAAAAAGGTAATGGGAGTTTCACCATATCATTTTCGAAACAGGTCTGATCATTAAAATTGTTTTATAAGTATATTTCTCTCATTAACCGGTATCAATGTCCTGTAATTTATCAACTATTTGTTTGAAAAGGATTTATTTACAAATCGTTGATTTTGATTTGATAGTGAGAAAGCCAACTTTCATATATAGTACAATTTCCCGCAATCGTATTTTTTAATTAATCTGCTAGGCTATGTTCGTTAATATGCTTACCAATAAAACATCGTTCCGTCTGTTTTCCTGTTAACAGGTAAGCTGGCCATTACATACGGATATTTCTTTGCCTTTTCTTCATCAATATCCACTCCTATACCCGGGGTATCATCAATATACATGTACCCTTCACGAAATTGATAATTAGTTTTAAATACCTCATTTACTATTTCCTTGTGTGGCATATACTCTTGTATTCCAAAATTATTTATCGCGATATCAAAATGAAGTGCTGCTGCCATATTTACAGGAGAAAGGTCAGTGGCCCCGTGAAAACCGGTATGAATGTGGTAGATTGAAGCAAAAGCCGCTACTTTAAGCAAGTGGGTTATCCCCCCGCCATGAACAATTGGCATACGGACATAGTCAATTAATTGCCCGGTTATAAGTGTAGTATAATCGTATACCGTATTAAAAACTTCACCAATGGCAACAGGTGAAGTAGAATGTTTTCTTATAAGCCTGAGGCCTTCCTGGAGCTCTCCTGAAACAGGGTCTTCCAGCCAGAACAGGTGGAATGGGTCAAGCTCATGACAAAGCCTGGCTGCTTCAATGGGTGTTAGACGATGGTGGACATCATGGAGTAATTGAATATCATCACCATAAACTTCTCTTATTTTTTCGAATAATTTCGGGGTATAATTAAGATATTTAGAGGTATCCCAGCTATCTTCAGCAGCAAGTCCTTTATTTGCAGGCTCATAGGGTTTATTATCTTTGGGCACACCATATGTATGAGAAAGTCCGGGTATACCCGATTGTACACGAATTGCAGAAAATCCCTTTTCAATTTCTCTGCCTACACTTTCAATGGCATCATTAAGGTTTTTTCCATTTGCATGTGCATAAACAAACACCTTTTCCCTGCTACGGCCACCAATGAGGTTGTAAAGAGGAGTATGTAAACCTTTTCCTTTAATATCCCATAAAGCCATATCGATAGCCGAAATAGCGGTCATGGTAACAGGGCCTCTTTTCCAGTACGCCCCCCTGTAAAAATAATGCCATATATCTTCGATATTCCTGGGATCTTTTCCAAGTAATGCAGGGATACAATAATCTTCCAAATAGGAAACAACTGCCTTTTCACGGCCATTTAACGTAGCGTCACCAAGCCCGTATATTCCCTGGTCGGTATATATCTTAAGGGTCACAAAATTTCGTCCGGGGCAGCAAACAATTACATTGACACGGGTTATTTTCATAAGAATATATTTTATTTATTTCATTGGCCTTCCCTGCCTGCCAGAGTAACCTTATACGGTGGACAGGTGGAACTTATCATTAAAAAATTTATTCATTTCATTTTTTTAAACTTTCAGTTATGTAAATCGTCAAAAACCAATTGAATTTCCACCATCAACAGGCAAAACTACTCCTGAAATATATGCAGCTTTATCTGAGGCAAGAAAAAGAGCAGTATTAGCAACTTCCTCCGGTTGTCCAAGCCTGCCAAGAGGTGTTCTTCCAAGTACTTTTCGTCTTCGTTCAGGATCGTTATTCAATGCCCGTGCAGACATGCATGTATCGATAAACCCGGGAGCAATACAATTAACCCTTATACCCATCGGAGAGAGCTCAACAGCCATTGCACGGGTCATTCCTTCAATAGCCGATTTAGAAGCGGTATAAGCAATAACATTTGGAATACCGTATTGAGATGCCATTGAGCTAATATTTAAAATCTGACCACTTTTATGCTGAACCATAGTTTTGGCTACTTCACGTGTAAACGAGAATACTGCTGTTTGATTAATCAATACTACATTTTGATATTCTTCATCAGTATGTTCCAGCATTGGTTTTTTCAAATGTATTCCGGCGTTGTTTACCAGGATATCTATTTTTTCATGTTTTTGTATTATCTTCTTTACAATACCGGGAATACCTTTAAGGGAAGCAAGATCAAAAACAAAGCAATCGGCAAGG
>CAZWGG010000317.1:0-6595 GCA_964633305.1 uncultured Bacteroidales bacterium | reverse complement strand
CCTCATTTTCAATGCTTCGAAAGCCTTGTCTTTGACGTTTTCTTATCAAAGACTACATAATAACAAATTGAATATCAAGGTTTTTTCCAAACCTTTAGACGGCATTTTGTTAACAAAATACATATAAGTTATTAACATTTAGACTATTGTAAATTTTTGTCATGTACTAAGTGATAAAGAAACAGATTCTTCATCTTCAGGCAAAACTATTTTATTAGGAATTGGAATTGTTGGATTTTTATTTTAGATGTAGGACTTATATGTACTAACAAACAATGCAGGTTAATGTGCTTATTTTTGACATTATAGCTGCCTGGGCACTTTATATTGTTCTAAAACCTGTAAACAAAAATTTCTCGTTTAAAAATTAAAATATAAACAGTGAAAACTTATATTGCTTTATTAAGGGGGATAAATATTGTCGGTCATAAAAAAATTAAAATGGCCGATTTAAAAAAATACATTGAGGAATTAAAATTCAGCGATGTTAAGACATATATTCAAAGCGGGAACATCATCTTTGCTTATGAAAATATTTCTATTAAAGACTTAGAAAAAAATATCAATAAGAAAATATTGGAAAAATATGGATTTGAAGTAACAACTTTAGTTATAACTCCAACAGAACTAAGAGAGGTTATTGCTAAAAACCCGTTTTCAAACAAAGACTTAACCCGTGTATATGTAACATTTCTTTCCGAAGTTCCTTCTCCAAATGATATTGAAAAATTAAAAAATATCGATTATAGTCCCGAGGAGTTTAGGCTGGAAGGAAAAACAATTTACTTTTTTTCACCTCATGGGTACGGAAAGGCCAAAATGAACAATAACTTCTTTGAAAACAAACTTAATGTAAAAGCAACATCACGAAATTGGAAAACCGTGAATAAATTGTTGGAACTGGCCAATGAATATATGTAATGGATATGACATGATGTAAATAAAAAAATAATATTTTTGTTTTTAATGATAATACCACTATAAAAAGAAAAAAAATGAGAAATTTTTTGTTGTTACTAAGTATAAGCTTACTGGCATTTCAACTGGCTTTCGGACAACAAGGAAAGGTTTATGATAATCTTTCCATGAAAAGTACTGTTCTTAATAGCGAGCGTAAATTTGCTATTTATCTTCCACCTGATTATGAAACATCTCAGAGAAGCTACCCTGTTCTTTATTTGCTTCATGGGTTAGGAGATGACCAGACAGGGTGGATCCAATTTGGTGAAGTATTGCATATAGCAGACAAGGCTATAAAAGAAGGGAAAGCTACACCAATGGTAATTGTTATGCCCGATGCTAATACGGGTCGTATAGGCTATTTCAATGATATTAATGGAAAATGGAATTATGAAGATTTCTTTTTCAAGGAATTGATACCCTATATTGAGGCAAATTACCATGTTAAAAAAGAAAAACGATATCGTGCAATTTCCGGACTTTCAATGGGTGGTGGTGGCACATTTATGTATGCATTGCACCATCCGGAAATGTTTTCTTCTGCATGTCCTTTAAGTGCATTTATTGGACGGCTTTCTAATGAAGAATTTATGAAAGAACTTAATGATAATCCGTTACGAAATAATGAAAGTTACAGTAAATCAGAAATACAAACATATTACGAGCAACATAATGCGCTGTCCTTAATAAATAAACTATCAAAGGAAGATTTAAGCAGTATTCGGTGGTTTATCGACTGTGGTGATGATGATTTCCTGTATGAAGGGAATAGTTTGGTACACATTGTACTGCGAAAAAAAGAAATCCCCCACGAATTCCGGATTCGTGACGGTGCCCATAACTGGACCTACTGGCGCGAATCGCTCCCTGTTGTACTAGAGTTTGTTTCTGAAGGGTTTCGTCAACTATAGAATACGATAATGTTGGTTTTTGGAGCCCATAAACAGGATAAACCTGGGATTTCAAATAAAATTAAATGGAAATTTAATAAAAGATGAGGAACAAGCCCTAATCCCTAACTCTCTCACATTAAAATTTATAAGGCAGTTTATTGAAATCGTTAACAACACGTTGTAGCAATTTCAATTTTCTTCATTATCAGTGAGATAGCAAAAGATGCTACCGGGTAAGTGTAAATAAAATTCAAATAACAAGTAGTTTCATTCAAAACAACAAGTAGTTTTGTTCGAAACAACAAGTACTTTTACCCGAAACAACAAGTAGTTTCACTCAAAACAACAAGTGCATTAAGACAATATGCCTTGTTGGTCTGTGTACTTTGTTTGAGATAATCCGCTTGTTTGCCATTGCTCTATGGTCCGGTACATTTCTTCCTTGGTATATTTCTGTTTTTTTTTCATGCCCTAAAAGTAATACCAACTGGTGAACGAGAAAATACCTACTTGGTAGGACGGATACGTCTTTTGCGTCTTAGCGGCTTTGCGAGAAGTCTTCATTTTCTGACTTTTAAGACAGCCTCAGTGCTATTTTTTATTGTTGGAACCTTGGACTAGAGGGGAATAAATCAGAAGTCCGGAGTTAGGCCTTAGCTCTCGACTCCGGACTCCCGACTTATGCCTATACTATTTTATCTTTTCGAGATTGTATACACAACAGGACCATTGTCTGTATATAACCTGATAAGGTACATCCCTGGCTTGAATGCCGGCATGGCAATCGTAAATGAAATATCCGGATCGTCAGGAATAATATTCTTCAATACTATTCCTTCAATACTTAAAATTTCCACCCTGTGTACTTTGGTGTTGTAATCGACATTTACGTAAAGAATGTCATTGAACGGGTTAGGATATAATTTAACTGAATTTTCAAGATTATTACCGGAATTTTCTAATAAGTCTGCAAGGTTTACTGAAGAACCTTTTATATTGTGTGACTTCATTGAAATTTCTGAATTAACTAACCACTCAATATACTCAGGTCCCTCAGCTACCGACTCGCCTTCGTTATATACGGCTGTTACTTTGTATTCGTAAATTCCGTGTGAAGGAAGTATATCCGAATACGTGTTGGCATCTGTCGAACCTATCAATACATTATTCCTGTACACATTGTAATATACGTTATCTACCGGATTATCAGGCAGAGGTGTCATTTTTACATAATCAAAAGCAACTTGTCCCATTAAAAAATATATACAATGTATTCCTGCTTTACCAGGTCTAAGGGTGTTATCGAAAAAGGTCCCTTTTAAGGCATCGTTGATATAACACTCGATATTTCCATCAATATATCTTACTTTAAGAATATTCCATGCTCCTGTTCCCGGGCTGATATCCTGGGTGAATAACTCTGATCCCATTACTGTGTATTCGCCGTCTTGCACTTTATAAAATACCCAGTTACCCCACCATGAGTATTCAAACATAAATGTAGTGTTCCATTCCATATATTCACTCATGGAGTCAGTATCAATATTGAAAGATATACCCAGGAAATCTCCAGCCTTCTCGTCGAACCTCATTTTTACTTCATACTCAAAATTTTTATAAAAAGCATTGTAATAACTCGATTCTAAATAGTTTAGAGTATTATTGATATAATAACCATCCTCTACATACCAGCCGTCTGTTACGGAAACCCAATTAGCTGGAACCGGATCATTAAACTCCTCATAGAAACCCGGACCGGTTGTGTTCCATATTAGATTTACTCTTCCGGCAGAAGTATCTTCAATTTCGGCAATGAAGTTAAAAGGTTCAAACAGGTCCTGTGTTTTAAAAAGGAACGGTGCTGACCAAATACTTTCATAACTGCTGTCACATTTGGCTTTAACATAATACTCAAACTTGTAACCTTCTGTTAACCCGGTTAGTAAATATGAATTGGTTGTAAGACCGCTAATCATGGTACCTTCACCTTGCTTAAAACCTGCCGGTCCCCATTCAATGATCCATTCTGTATTCGAATTCCCCTGTGCCCATGTTAATTCGGCGCTATAACAGGTAATATTTTTGGCATTCAGATTATAAGGCCTTTGGCATTCGAAATGAGTTACATCCCATGTAATCGTAAATTTAGATGTTCCGGTGCCTTTATTTAACCAATATACCCTTTGTACTACATTTGTATCATTGATAAAAGGATGCATTTCAGTGTCAGTATATGTTTTGCACAGCAGTTCATTATTTCCGGGACAATCTCCGCCAACCCGCATGGAATGTCTCGAAATTCTGGAACCCGATTTGATTCCAATGGACAGGCTATCGCCTGGCAGCAAATCGATATAAAAAATCCTGTCGGGTTGCGGTTCATCATTGTAAATATAGAAATCATCCGTGTAACCATAATTTGTTCCCTGATAGGGACTTGTTAGATTTGCCAGGTTTTGTGCGTTCGAACAATTTTCTCCTGGCAGCTCAGGCCACGTAACATAAACCGGGCCGTTTTTAACTTCCTGTTGCCCGTATACAGATGATACCGAATATTGGTAATCACCATATTCAGGTAATAAATCAATATGGGTGGTGTTACTTGTTTTAGCTATAAGCACATTGTCACGATAGATTTTAAAATATCGAAACCTGTATGAATCATTACAATGGCTTTCACCCATATTTTTTGATTCATTTATATTAGCATTTTCCATGACTGGTTCATCAGTTAAAACAGATTCGCCGGTTTGCAGAATATTAGCGTCAAATGGTGAAGCACCATGCGGATAGATATAGAAATAATCCCAATTTATTTCTTCCACGTAATCGGCCATATATTGATAACCTAATCCAATCTTCCCGGCAGAGTATGTATCATCCCTGAATTCATTAATAAACTGATCGTTAATAAAAATTCTAAAATGGTTTCCGGTAGCTTCTACTCTAACAGCATTCCATACATTATACCCGGTTTTAATTGCATCACATTGTGTCCAGGGTAATATGGTTTTATCTGTTCCATTTTCTGCAATCCACACACCGTATTTACCTTTCGCCGTTGTACAAATCAGATATCCTCTTTCGGTTCCGCTATCAATGAAACCTTCTGAACGTATAAAAAGAACTATGGCGGGCCCTAACCACAATTGCTTCACTTTACGGTATTTATATTCAACTGTAAAATCGCTGAACTCTTCGTCATAATAGGCGCTTTTCCACTCAGCCGATGTAAGTATAGATGGGTCTGAAAGTTTTAAATTGCCATTTTCAACAGTAAAACTGCTGTCGCAAAAGACGAAATTATCTGCCACACCATCATTAAAATCCTCATAAACATTGTTTGTGCCTGCACTATGCCATGTTAAGTTAACAGTTCCTTTTTTACTATCCGGCATATCAACATTGAAACCCACAGGAGGCAGGGTATCGACCAGAATATATTCATTTTTAATAATAGTGTTCGTGCCATTGGCATTTTTTACTTTCAATTTCACATCATATCTGCCCGGTGTATTGTATCTTACTATCGGGTTCTTTTGGGACGATCTCGAAGGATGGCCTCCGGGGAAATACCATTGCCGGAAGTCAGAAATATTTAATGACATGTCTTTATACATTACCATATCGCCGCAAATTACCGTCTCCTTATCCGATATGAATGAAGCCTCAGGAGCTGACATATTTTTTTCTATGATAACAGCAAAATCCGTTACCTGTCCGTAGTAGCTGTCTGAGCAGGCATTATCCATAGGATGATCGGCGAGATCAGTGGCGACTCTCAAGCGAAGTGGTATATCGTACAGAATGCCTTTCGGGACGATTACTTCTCCTGAAAAATCATCATTCGATGCAAAGGGGGAAAGTGTTTTCTGAAAAATAAATTCATTGTCATCATTAAATTTCCCGTCGTTATTTATGTCCAGCCACACATAAATGGTAATGCTGTTTAGATGGTCTGATTTCACGGAAATCTCATATTTTTTTCCTTCTGTCACCGTTGTAATGTCGGTACAGGAATAATCCTGGTAATCATCTGTGTTATTTGCTATATGTTTATTTATGGTATTAAAGGCAAATTGATTAATTCTTGCAGGCCCGGGATAAATTGAGCGGGGGTAACAGTGGGGCGGAACCATTGACTGTCCGTTGGCCACATGAATATAATCCTGTTTTAGCAAGGTATCTGAGGTATTGCAGTTTGAATTACCTTTGGCAATCAGTTTGACCGAATAAACACCCGTATCTTTATATGCATAAACAGGATTTTTTGCCGTATCCGTATCTCCGTTCCCGAAATCCCACACATAGGAAGATGCTCCTGAACTTCGATCGAAAAAACATATTGTTGCAGGAGTATTGCAGGCATTAACAGCCGAAGTAAAAAAATCGGCGGTTACAGAACCGGTATAAGGTTCACCTACTCCAACGGCATTCCATGCATTGGTAACGGCAGCCACTTCTTCGGAGCATTCACCAAACAAATCAATAGCCGATTGAATAGCATAAAAACGTGCATCGGCATAGTCAGAGGAGGGGGTCAGGTAAACCGTCAGATTCCTGAATGCTACCTGTGCGGCTTTATCCATACCTATTGCACTCACGTTGTAATAATTCCCGTAATCGTTCAATCCGCTCCCACCTTCACATAACAGGTAAAACCAATAACTCATAACAGTACTGTTGGTATGAACCTCCTGTTGCTCATCCCATAAGTACCCCTTATACGTATCGGGATGTCC
>CAZWGG010000316.1:0-6601 GCA_964633305.1 uncultured Bacteroidales bacterium | reverse complement strand
CGGACTTTCTGCCACAATTGAAATGGGGGAAGATATTACCGGGAACAATGGCCCTCCCGTTACAAATTTCTATAGCATTACTGATAATAAATATATCGGGACCTATGATGCTACTTTATATGTGCCACAGGTAAAAGAACCTGAAATAATAGCACAGGACCATAAATTCGAAACAGGGGAAGAAGATGTGCAGGAAGAAGATGACACGGAGCTCCCTGAAGAACTCAACATGGATGACTTGGAAGATGAAATACAAGAAGCTCTTTATGAAAAGCAGGAAACAGCGATGGAAAAAGCTGAGCTTAAAATAAAAGAGTATTTAAACCAGGTTGATAGCAGTAAAATAACTACCAACAATTTTCTCGATCTGGAAACAATTCATGAATCATCATCCGCTACTCGCACACCAAGCCTTACGAGCTATACAACTGTGGACGTTGAAGTTGACGAAAAAGAAATGCGCAGGCTTATTGACGGCCTGATTGATATAATAATCGATGAAGCACTGGCACAGGCAGCATCAGAAACCAAAGACCTGATATTTGAATTGGATAAAAAAGATCTGAAAAAAATCTACGATGCTCTGCTGGATTTGGATAAGTTTTGGAGGGATAAGGTTAAAGAAATACTGGATAAATATGTCAATAAATTTACAGATAGGATTCAACAACAGACAGATTCAATTAATTCTAAAATAACAAATGCTGTATATACTGCAACCGGTCCTGTAAAAGAGGGCATTAAAAATGGTGTGAACGGACTGGTGAATTTAATTGCAGATCCTTTGATATCAGCAATTGAAAATAAAGATATTAAACAAGTTGTACAACATCTTGCCGAATCACTTAAAACAAAAACTGCCAATGAGCTTAATTCACGATTACAAACTTTTGTAGACACTGAAATACTAAGCCCTATAACAGACAGTATTATAGGACTTACTTCCAATATAATCATTGTATATATAGAAAATGAAATTTTAGCGTTGGGGCACACAATTATTGAGGATGATTTTGATGCAAAAATTGAAATAGACATCACAAAACTTTTTAGAGATTTATATAAAAAGGTTATCATAAAAAATTTCAAGCCCGAAAATCTTGCTACCAGCCTTAAAAGTAAAATGAACGCCTTATTAGCCACATTTAATCCCTCTGATATCATTGAAAAAATATCAAACGAAATACTTGAGGAGTCGGCCAAGTTAATTGCAGAAAAGGCAACATCTGCCGCTTCAAATGCAGTAAAAGATGCCCTGACCGATGCTTTTGGGGAAGAAGTAGGTGGTAATATGGCCTCTAACATTCTAGACAATATTGGGAACAATGTAAAACTTGACTTTAATAATTTAGGAGATAAATTAAAAGGGGGCAGGATTGATGAAGTCATAAAATTCGATCCTACCTATATTAGTGTTAAAACCCCGGTATTAGAATTGACAGGCCAGGTGAACCATGAAAAAGGGGATCCCGAATTTGGAAATGTCTGGCGAGGAGATGTTGCTTGTTATGTTAAAGTTCCATGCAACTTTGGTATGAGCCTGCAATATGTTTGTGGCAGGATTAATGGTTTTTCATATTGGTTTGTACAAGTAGAACCTGCCGGCGAAGAGGCTAGAAAATACAAGGACGATCTGGCCAAACCTTTTGATAACCCAATACGAATGGGGCCTATTCAAATTGCCGGGATATGTGGTAAGTTATACCATCACATGCTATATGAAGCCGGATATGTCACACCGGATCGAAGTATTGTCTTTGGGGGAAAATTACATATTGTATTTTTTGATACCCGGTCTAATGGTCAGAAGGTACGACTTAGTATGATGGCAGATGTTATCGTTTTTTCGGGCGGTAATTTCAAACTTGACTTTCAGGGCGACATGCAAATTGGCAGTGGAACACCAACAGTAAGAGGAATAGATGAAACGGCGTCGGGAAGAGGCGAAATTAGATTATATTATAATTCAGCTGAAAAGCATTTTATAGGCAGTGGATCGATTGATATCGTAAAGAACATCTGTTTGCATGCCAGCTTTTTTATTGAGACAAAACCAGGATCTTTTCTCCTGATGATAGGTTCAAGAGAAGACAAAATATCTGGTTTGCCGGCTTGTTACGGATGGGGGTTTATGGGATGGTTTGTCATGACGCATACTTATATTGAGGTAGGCCTAGGAGTTCAATTTGGCGCTTATGCACGTTCGGGCTGGTTCCCAAAACACTTTAGAATTTTTGGTTATATTTTTCAAGGCTACGCGGGTTTTGGTTTGGCCTTGGGTATTGAGGTAGGAATAGTTTACAGACCAAAATTCAAGTTAAAGTCCGCCGGCGTATGGGCCGAAGCATGGGCCGAAGTAGGGTTGAACTGGCGAAAAGTAAACAGGGCCCGGACGAGAATAAAGAAACAAGGAACTATTGTAATTGCTGCCATCAGTTTGTCAGGATACCTGCGGGTTGTATTTGATCCTCCGCCTACCACAGCAAGCGGTCAGCTAAAAGGCAGGGTACAAATCCTGTTTTTCAAGATAGGTTTTAAAATGGGATTTGAAAAACAATTCACATATCTCGATGACCAGGATAAATATAACCTGCCATACATACTAAATATTGATGGCTACAGGCCAAAATTATTATGTGCATAAAAAATACCGGTATGAACAAAATCATTAAAATTCCCGCACTTTTTATTTTGTATACAATATCTATTACTCTTGTATGCGCCCAGGGAAAATCTGATAATATTGAGACTGAACCGGGAAAAATCAATGGTTATGATATTACCCGGAAAGACATGAGAAACGGGTTGCAAAAGTTTTTTGATCCGCAATTGTTTATTTGTTGTCGCAGGATAAGGGACCTGAAAGAAGACGAAGAAATAATGAGATTAATTGATGAGTTTTATGAAAAAACAAATATTAATCTATCTTTACATACCTATTATAACCTGAACTCGAATTGGCCTGCATTTTTTAATACTCCTTATACAAAAAGGAGTGATAATATCGAATTGCTTATATGCTTTATATTGCAGGGAAATTTAGACGGAGACGAATCTTTTACTGTAAAAGCATTTATTAATAATGCTGAAACCCCGGAGAAGGAAAAGATAATAGCCCAGGAAAAAATCCGGGAGATTGAAAAGAAGGCTAACCAAAATAATATAGTATTTGAGGCCAATGATATAGACCTTGATCCTGCTAAAGATTTTATTAAAACAATTATAAATAAATTATCCGGTAACCAGCTTACAGGAATTAGTCCCTCAAATAAGTATAAATTCCCAACTACCAGTGAAAATGCAAAAATATACCAGGTATATGGGAAAAGTCCTTTTTCTGAGATTTATTATCCAGCAAAAGGTGAACATAAGGGTATAGCAATTATAGGTGATTATGGTGATAATATAATAGCAGCAAGGGACGGAATAAATGTAGAAAAAGGAGGAGGTGAAAAAGAACCTACGGGAAATATTGTACGGATATACCATGAAGACAATACCATTTCAAAGTACTATTTTGTGCATAATATTCCTGATAATATTATTGGTAATAAAATAGCCCAAGGCACTGTAATAGGAACAATTGGAAATACAGTGGAAGAACCTTATTCCATTGGGTTCCGGTATGCTCTGGAAAAAACTGATAATGGTAAAAAAGTAGAAATTGATCCTATGCCATACCTTACTAACTGGGATTTTAATAATTTATGCTTATCTACCGTACAAGTATACGGCAACAATATATCAAATCGGTTAACCCGTATTTCCTATTCATATACTGGAAATACAGTTAAAGAGACGGATGGTTATAAATGCATAGGTAAATTATTAACCACGAATGACGATAATTCTAATTTTACATTCAGAAATAAGCTAATGTCAAAAGAAGAGCAGAATGAAAAAGAAATAAAAATAGTTTCGCAAAATGACAAATTTAAAATAAGAGATAACAACTTATATATAAAAGAAAACTCCAATAATGATCCATCCCAGTCATACAAAATACTAGTAAAAACAGAGGTCAAAAATGGAGATGAAATAGCGGCTTTTTATCAACCCCTTGAAGTAATACAAGACTGTAAAAAAATAAGTCAGTTATTTGATATCGCTTCTGAATTTAACCTCTGCATTCAAAAGCTTGATATATCATACATCAGTAAAGAGAATCCTGTTTTAAAAAAGAAATTCTATATCAGGTTTGACAATAACAAAGAGAATATTGACAAAGATGATATCTATATCTTTTTTACCAAAACAGGCAATGGGTCAATAGAGTTTTCAAAACTAAAATTGGGGGAAAATGTAAAAAATCAACTATTTGATGAGATTAAAACATATATTGAAAAAACAATAGTTAATAAAACCGATGAACCTGCCGAAATTGTAAATGATATTGTATATGCTATATCCAAAACATATGATCTTGCCTATAAAAAACGTCTGATAGATGAGGCAACACCATTATTACAAGTCAAGGAATATTATTCCGAGATATCAAATTCAGCAAGAAAATGGGAAATAAAACAAGAAACTAATTCCATAAGGTGTGAAAATATTTATTACGAAGATTACCCTATTTACAAAAAAAACGGGAATGGAGAGAACTATATTGAGGCCACTGTAAGCGACCTGTTTTCGATAATACAAGTAGGTGATGGGAAGCTGTATTATAAGAATAATAAGTCTCAGTACCTTACCGAACTTTCCATAGTGACGGAAAACTCAAAATATCTTTTTGAAAAATATAATATCAGTAACATTAAATATGGAAATGATAAACTTCCCGTTAATAAGAATTCCATGTCATATATTCAATTTATAGGAGGAGATGATTATAATAATATTGATAAATATTATATGACAGAAGGGACTGATGCTTATGAAAAAGAATTATACGAACTTGCCAGAAAAATTGTTGAAAGTCCTTATGTATTAGAAAAAGTAGTTCAAAATGGTTCCACAGCTTTCAAACCAACCCCAGAATTCTCAAACGAAAAAAGAAAATGCGAATCTACAGTTATCTTTCATAAATCAAATAAAATAGATAACCTTGATGAGACAATATATAGCCTTCCTGAGAATCACGTTCTTGTAGGTATAGGAGAATTAACAGCAGGTAAAACATTTTGTAACCTGATTGCACTTGATCTGGGGAAAAAGATTACCGGAGAAATAAATGATTTTGAGCGAGACAATTTAGCTGGCGTAATTAATCGCTGGATGAATGAAAGCCCATCTAAAAATAAAGCATATGAAATACCTGATAATACCAATTTAGGATATATCCAAAAGATTATTAATGCAGGATACTTGGTTTTTTTTATGGAGCCAACTAAAAATGAAAATATTGGACACATTGAAGTAGGTTATCCCATACCTGCAAATCCGATAATAAATTATGGTTGCAATACTTTTTTAAGCACCCCTGGTAAATGGCAATATACATGCTCTGGTAAACCTGATTTAATGACTTTTGGAGGAGGCCGTTATGTTGGTTTTAAATGCTCTAATATGACAATAAACAATTTCAATTGGAGGAAATGGTATACAGGAGAAAAAACCGAAACAGGGGACAAACCTCGGGTATTTATATACCTCGATTATTTAAAAAGAAAATAGTATGAAAAATTTTTTATATATAAACCGGTACTTAAAACAGCCTTTAAAGAACTACATGCCTGTTTTAATCCTGTGGCTCATTTTTATAGTCCTTAACAATCCACTGGTTTTAGCTCAGCAGCAGCATGCTGTACTTGTAGCCAACTCTGCGCCAAACGAGCAATTTGGAATAAAAATCAAAATTTTTACCAAAGATATTTATTTTGATGAAGGGATTTATATCTACAGAAAACAAGCAGGGCAAAGCCAGTGGCAAAGACTCTTTAACAATCCGTTGAAAAAGGGCGGGATGATTACTTCTCTCGAATATATGACGGACCCATCGCTTTATGATTATGTTGAATTAATACAAAATACCTTAAAGGAAGATATCGAGGACATGCTGTTGATAAGTGTATTAACAAAATCTATCTTCAGTACACCTTTTGCAAGATATTTGGGGGTTCTGTATACTGATAGTGATGTGAGTTATGGCATTCCTTATACATACAAAATAACAAAATTAGAAGATGGCACAGAGAAAACCCTGGGTATTTCAAAAGAAATAACAGCAGGGAATTATGGGCCGGGCATGCCCCCTCAAGAAATAAAGCTTAAATCTTTTGATAATGTGCTAGGATTTAAATGGAAACCGGAAGAGTCAAGATATTTTGCTGTGAACGTGTATAGGAACATCAATACACCGAATAACCTTACACTGGCCACCGAACATCCCATAATTATCAGTTCAAGGGCTGACGAGGAAGGAAATGAAATATATCCTGAGCTATTTTATAAAGAAGACAGCCTGGAATATAACACGCACTATTACTACAGGTTTGTCTCTATCGACTATTTTGGAATGGAATCTGATTCCTCAGAAATATTCGAATATGTGCCCAAAGACGAAATCCCCCCTGCACCACCTCAAAAACCAGCGTGCATTGTCGATACGTTTAAAGTAGTACTTACCTGGGAGGCTTATACAACAGAGAAAATCGAT
>CAZWGG010000315.1:0-6608 GCA_964633305.1 uncultured Bacteroidales bacterium | reverse complement strand
AGAATCGCTTATAGGAATAGATTTAGTACCTATCTTGATCCTGTTTCTTTCTATTTTTTCAATACGTAGAAACGGAACAATAAAGGACTTATGAACACGAATAAATCGTGATAAAGGAAGTACTTCCTCCATTTTAGAAAAATTTTGAAGAGTCAGTATTTTTCCTTTTTCGGTCACAATAGCAAGATAATCACCTTGTCCTTCAATATATAAAATATCATCAAAGTTAACTTTTTGAAGCCTGAATTCTGTTTTAACGAAAAAAAAGTCATCATTAAATAAACCGGTAAGAGATACCCGGTCAACTTTTTCGTTTTCTATCCTCGTTTTTAATAGTATCTGCTCATAAGCCCTATTCACTGCTTTAAAAAATCTTTCAAAAGAAATAGGTTTAAGGAGATAATCGGTAACATCAAGCTCATAACTTTTGATAGCGTAAGAATCGTATGCTGTGGTAAGAATTACTTTCGGTTTATTGCTTAACACCTTCAACAGTTGTATTCCCGTAAGTTCTTCCATTTGTATATCCAAAAACATTAGATCAACCGTGTTACTTTTAAGAAAATCTGTTACTTCAATGGCATTATCAAAAGTTTTTATAAGGTTTAAAAAAGAAATTTTCTTTGTATATTCTTGAATAATATCCAAGGCAAGGGGTTCATCGTCAATAGCAATGCAATTGATTGTCATTTACAATTCAATAGTGAGTTTTACTTTATAAAAATCCGGTTCCTTGTTAATAATCAAATTATATTTACCATGATAAAGCAGTTCAAGACGACGTTGTACATTTTTTAATCCAATGCCTCCCGACCCTTCTTCATTTTCATCTTGATTAAACCTGGTAGAATTGTGTACCTGGAAAGTTAATAAATTTTTTCTAACATGTACATCAATTTTAACCCCTGGTGATGAAGATTTTTTATTGCAATGCTTGAAGGCATTCTCTACAAAAGGAATAAGTAACATGGGAGCTATTAAATTATCATCGCATTTTCCACTTATGGTAAATTCGATAAAATTTTTTTTATTAACCCTTAAATCCAATAATTCAATATAGCTCTCCAGGTATTCAATTTCTTTGGTAAGTAACACTTTGTCGGTATTAGCTTCATAAAGCATATAACGCATTATATCCGAGAGTTTCATCATTGCAGTTGGCGCTTGGTTTGATTTCTTATAAACCAACGAATAAATGTTATTTAATGTATTAAAAAGAAAATGAGGATTTATTTGTGAACGTAATAACGCCAACTCACTCGCCTGGTTCTGGTTTATCAATTCTGTTTTTATTTGCTGGTCAAGTATCCATTTGGTAGTAAAACGTGCAAGGTATGCCAAACCAGTATATAAGATAGTAATTGTATATGTTTCTGTATAAAACCATACCAAATGTTTAATTCGCCGAGAATGCCAATGAAATATGCTTACTAAAAAAGAAAAAATATTTATCCGGATAATAGGAAACAAAAGCACAAAAAAAATGGTTAGCAGCAAAAGGTATAATCTTTTCTTTTTCGTGTAAAATACGGGAATAAGATACGAATAGAATAAATAAAAATTAATAAGGGTAAAGATTAATGAAATAATTATAACCCAATAACGGTCAGGAGGGGCTTGTTTATCACTAAAAGCAAAAGCAAGTATGGTAGGAATATAAATTAATATCCACAACCCGATATGAATTAAAATGGTGTATCTCTGCTTCATGTAACACAAAATAAAAACACCAATTTATAAAAAGAAAAATAGGAAAGAAAACTTTATTTCAACAAATCGATAAACCCATTCAATTGTTCTATGAAATTTAATAATAAGCCGGCAAATCAGTTAACCGTGAAAATTCCTGTTTTTATACATTAATTACAGTGTTTTACAGATTTGGTTTTCACATTCCATACAGATTAACGAAATTTATCCGTAAAAATTATTTAGCTATAAAACGAGCAGACCGGAATTCGAAATGACGGAAAAGAGGGTTAAACCTCACATAAACATGGCATACGTTTTCTATAACCTAAAACGATATAATTTAAGATTGAAAAAATGAAAAAATATTTGTTTTTAATAGCAGTAACATTATGGTCAATGCCTATGATGCCCCAGGAGCGGAGAAATTTTGATCCTTCTACTATGCCAAAAGAGGGCACGATAATTGGTAAAATACAGGATTTATCATCGGGACAATACATCGAGTATGCTACCATAAGTCTATATAACCAGCGAGATTCTAACCTTGTAACGGGAGCCATAAGTACTGCTGATGGAAGTTTCATATTGAAAGAACTTCCTTATGGAATTTTCTATTTGGAAGCAAGTTTTATCGGATTTAAAAAAACAAGGCTCACCAAAATTTTAATTACTCCCAGAAATAAGGCCCTAAACATTGGGGTGATAAAAATTGAACCCTCAGCTACAGCTCTCGATGAGGTTGAAGTAGTTGCTGACAGGCAACAGGTTGAATACAAAATTGATAAAAAAGTAGTAAATGTTAGTCAGAATATTGCAGCATCGGGAGGCTCGGCTGTCGATGTGCTGGAAAATACACCTTCTGTCCAGGTTGATATAGAAGGAAATGTAGAACTTAGGGGTAGTTCAAATTTCACCGTATTAATTGATGGTAAACCTTCGGTCTTAAAAGGTAGTGAAGCTTTACAGCAACTTCCTGCCAGCACAATTGAAAGCATTGAAATTATTACTAACCCATCTGCCAAATTTGATCCTGATGGTAGTGCCGGGATAATTAATGTATTAATGAAAAAGCAAAAACAATCAGGAATAACAGGAATTATGAATGCATCGGTATCAACAAATGACAGCTATAGTGGTGATTTCCTTTTCAATCTTCGCAACCAAAAATTCAACTATTATATAGGAGGTGAATACAACAAACGAATTTTTGGAACAGATGGTTTTATGGACCGTCAAACTTTTCTTCGTGATACTACCTTTAATCAAGTGGTTAATTCAACCGGAGAATTTAATCGTGATGGTTCCGGAATAAAAGGAGGGTTTGATTATTACCTGGATTCAAAGAATACTCTTTCTTTATCTGGAAGTTACAGAATGTTTACTTTTGGTCGTTCTGCCAATTCCAATTATCACGAATTTAGCAACCCTGAATTATTGGGAGAGATGTTTTATTTACGTGACAATGACTTTAAGATAACACGGAATTTTTATGAAATAAATTTTGATTATCAACTAAAATTTAATGAAACAGGGCACCAGTTACTTGCATCAACACACTATTCAAATGGAGTAAGTGATGAACAAAGCAGTATGCATGAATATACTACAACCGGTAATTGGGAAAACTTAGGTTTAGCTCCTTATATTGAACGAACTATTGAAGGAGGTGATGAATCTGAATTAAGAACAAAAATAGATTATACATATCCTATTTCGGAAAAATCTAAATTTGAAGCCGGTTATCAAGGACGTTATGGCTTATCTGATGAAAGCTATAGGTTTGAGACCTATCTGATCGACTTAAATAGTTGGCAGGAAGATGCAGGACGGTATAATGATAAAGATTTTAGTGATATTATTCATTCATTATACTCAACCTATTCAAATTCTTTCAAACTGTTCGATTATCAATTAGGACTGCGGGTTGAGTACAATAACCGGAAACTTGAACAACATGTTTCAAATGAAGAATATTTATTTTCAAGCTGGGATTTCTTTCCAACCCTGCACCTTTCAAAAAAATTGCCATTAAATTTCCAGGTACAGGCCAGTTACTCAAGACGAATCGATCGTCCGCGGGAGAGGTTCCTTGATCCTTTTGAAATATATATTGATCCCCAGAATGTTCGTAAAGGTAACCCGGCTTTAAAACCTGAGTACACCAATTCAATTGAATTAAATACACAAAAATCATTCAAAGGAACAGGATTTGTATCAGCCGAACTTTTTTATCGACAAACAACAAATCTTATTTCAAGAATTCGTTTGTTACGTAACGATAATGTAATGGTCAATACTTATGAAAATGTAAACAGTGATTACAGGGTTGGTGGTGAACTTATGTTGAATATACCTATACGAAAGTGGTGGTCGGTGAATACCAGTGCAAGTCTATTTCATTACAAACTAGAAGGAGAAATAGTAGACCAAACTGTTGATAACAATACATTAACCTGGAATGCAAGGTTTAATAGTACATTTCGTTTGAAATGGGGAACAGGGATACAAATAATGGGATTTTATAATGCACCGTCTATAACCCCGCAAGGGACCCGTGAAGGGTTCTTCTTTACCAATTTAGGTATAAGACAATATTTGTTTAACCGAAAAGCTACTGTGTCTTTAAGAGTACGCGATTTACTCGGAATGGCAAAATTTGAATTCACTTCAGAAGGAAACAATTTTTATACCTACAATAAGATGAGCAGGAAATCACAGATTGTAACTTTCTCTATCTCATACAAAATAAATAATTATAAACAAAAGGCACGCCGAAAAGGTGAAGAAGATATGAATGAAATTGAATTTGATAGCAATAATGACAGCATGTTCTAGCCTGATAAATACGGATATTTAATATAAATAAATTCAGTGGGGTTGTAAATTAGAAAGAAGGAAAAAAGGTTTTTTATATCCACTTCCTTCTTTCATTTATTCTTAACGTTACATTAAAAATATGTGCCAACCTAAAGCTGGAGTGAGTACCAGCCTTATTTCTATGTTGCTGCTTTGTTGGTAAGCCCGGACTAGCAAGGAAAAAATCTGTTCATATATAATTTCATCGGGATGATGGAAAACATTAGATAAATCTTTTAGTACACAGCCTGTTTTAACAATTAGTTAAACCTATTTAAATGCAAGAGATTCCCACTTTCGTGGGAATAACGAAAAAGAAAGCCTCAAAGCCCTCGTCAGCTTTGATTAATCAACATTTTATATTGTCTGTTCTTCAATAAATTCACCCAATTTAAGGTATTTTTCATACAATTCATTATAATTTATACTATTCTCTTTATTTGGAGTATATTCCGTTTCAAATCCACCGCCCATTGCATCCTGTGCTTCTTCAATAGTTTTATGTATTCCTCCGACAACTGCTGCTGCCATAGCAGAACCCAGGGCACATGCTTGTTCTGACTTAGCCACTTTAATTGTCATACCTAATACATCGGCCACAATCTGCATTACAAAAGGTGACTTTTTTGCCACCCCCCCAAGGGCAATAACACCATCGATCCTAACCCCTTCATTTTTAAATCGTTCAACAATTGCTTTTGCACCAAAAGCAGTGGCTTCCACCAGTGCTTTAAAAATTTTTGGAGCATCCGACCCTAGTGTTAATCCTGTAATAGCACCTTTTAATGCCTGGTTTGCATCGGGTGTTCTTCGTCCATTCATCCAATCAAGAGCAATTATAGCTGATTCTTTAACAGGAATATTTCTTGCAGCCCTGGAAAGTTCCGGTATAAGTTTTTCTGCCATTTCATCAAGTAAAGCCTTTTGCTGGCCGCTATCAAGTATAGAACTTTTACTTAGAAGATTTTTCAATGGCCACATTAACAAATCTTTAAACCAAGCATAAACATCACCAAAGGCAGATTGTCCTGCTTCAAGCCCTATCAAACCGGGTGTTATTGAACCATCTACCTGTCCGCAAATACCACGGATAAGTTTGTTTCCAACCTCATTTCTAAGTGCTACAAGCATATCGCAAGTTGAAGTACCCATAACTTTGCTTAGATAATATGGCTTAATTTCACCTCCCACAGCTCCCAAGTGTGCATCGAAAGCCCCAACTCCAACTTTAACACTTGTTAATAAACCAAGCTTTGTCGCACATTCTTGTGTAAGAGTTCCAACACTAACATCACAAGTATAGGTATTGTTAAACAATCTTCCCCGTAAACCCTTTAACAGGGGGTCAAGTTTTACAAGAAAATCTTCGGGTGGCAGTCCGTTCCAATCGGTATGCCACATGGCCTTGTGACCGGCAGCACAACGGCTTCTTTTTAACTCAACCGGATTTGTATTACCGGTAAGTAAAGCAGGTATCCAGTCACAATGCTCAACCCACGAGTAAGCATTATCTTCTATTTTTTTATCGTCACGAAGCACGTGCAGTATTTTAGCCCAAAACCATTCCGATGAATAAACTCCTCCTTCATATTTTGTAAAATCATCGCCACCCCAGGTGCGGGCTAAACTATTAATTTCCTCAGCTTCTTTCACTGCAGTATGGTCTTTCCATAAAATAAACATGGCATTCGGATTGTTTTCAAAACCAGGAGTCAATGCAAGAGGAGTTCCTTCTTTATTCACTGCAACGGGAGTTGAACCGGTTGTATCTATAGATATGGCAACTATGTTTTCAGCAACACCGTGTGGACATTTTGATAGGGCTCCAGATATTGTTTTTTCAAGTCCTTCAATATAATCGAGAGGGTGTTGCCTGAATTGGTTTATATCCGGATTACAATACTTTCCTTCTTTCCATCTTGGATAATAAAACACCTCACTTGCCAATTCATCACCTGTTGTTGTACTCACAACCACCGAACGTACAGAATCGGTTCCATAATCGACGCCAATAGTGTATTTTATAGTACTCATTTTTTTAGTATTTTAATATTTTGAAT
>CAZWGG010000314.1:0-6620 GCA_964633305.1 uncultured Bacteroidales bacterium | reverse complement strand
GTTTTCTTATCAAAGACTTTAAAAAATAGGAGTTTTCTGGCAGGCACTATTTACCTTTTTTGTGGGGTGGTAAATTATTCAATGTTACGTCCACAATGAGGACATTTACTAATTTTTTTCTCTTTTATAACTAACCGATATATTTTTTGCTTAATCATTTCGTAGATTAAAATCTAACTTCCGTTTGTTCAACAATTGTATAAACTTAACTGAATTCATTTATCCCCCCATCTCAACAAGATAAATGCACCTTTCCTGCTCACTCGAATAAAGTTATATTATTTCTACAAAAAAGAAAATAAATCATTCTCCTACCCAAGTAACAATATACTTTAAATCATTCTTTTTTGTCATTGTCCCTGATATTTTCCACTTCCCTTTTAATCCAAGTTTAGCAGCAGCCAGATCGAAATGGGCCATTGCAATTCCCATGTCAATATTTTGCAACTTGTTGCCTTCATAACGGCTGTGATTATTGTACCATACTTTTTCACGTAAAAAGAAATGAAAAATATCTTTTTCCTTAATAATTCTCCAGGGCTGCATATTCCCGGCAGAAGGGGCTATCCTCACGCATTCGAGAACGGTAGCAAAATCTCCACATTCTGTCAGGTCCAGAGGATTATTGATACTCTCATTAAAAAATAAGTTTTTTGCAGGCTTTCTATTTTTTGACCCCATGAGCAATGTGACTATATTTCCTTTAACAGAATTTTTGCGTTCAGCATAGCCTATAGGGCTAATAGCCGGGATAATCTCATTACCCGATATCTTCAATTTTTCGGCAAATTCACTCCTGTTAAGTGTACCACCCATCCAGCATGTTCCCAGCCCTAAACTTGTAGCTTCCAGTATGTTCTTTTCCATACAGTAACCAAAGTCTTCCATTGCATATTTATTCCTATTTATGGCCCCGGCAATAAACAAGCGGGCGCCTTTCATAAACCCGTATGTCCCCAATTCTTTTAATTCTTTTTTGTTATAGTCAGATGCATCAACTAACTGAAAACGCATTTACAATTATATCAGCGTGGTCAAAAAATGACGTAAGCTTCTTACTATCAGAAAAATCGACTTTTTCAAAGGGTATATTATTGTACTGCAAAAATGATGTATCGCTTTTATATCGTACTAAGCATAATAAATTAACATGATTATTCTTTATAATTGCTTCAGCAATGTGACTTCCGATAAAACCTGTGCCCCCAAGTAATAAAATATTTTGCATAAATTGCTATTTATTTTGATTTATGCAAAACTAACTATGGCCAATGGTTTGATAGTGTGATAAAAGTCAAAAAGTAGTCCTATTTCTAATCCGGCTTAATGTTTCTCTCCTGATTCCTAAATATGAAGCAATATAATTCAAAGGAATATGATTTATAAAATTGGGGTGCCTTTCCATTAATGAATTATATCTTTCTTCTGCGTTAAGAGTAAGTAATGAACGTACCCGGTTATCACGACATGATAAAGAATATTCGGCAATTTTTCTACCAATAATATTCCATTTCGGATTAAGTTCATATAATTCCTGCAATGAGTGATAATTGATTAAAGTTAAGCTACAATCTGCGGCTGCAATAATATTTTCGTATGAAACTACCTGACTTATAAAACATCCAAATGAGGTTGTAAAACCATCCGGTCCGACCAGATCAGTTGTAACATCATCACCATCTTTGTAATAGAATGTTCTTAAAAAACCCTCATTTACATAGGCTAACTCACCCGCAATTGATTTTTCTTTTAAAAAGAATTCCCCTTTTGACAGCTGTTTCTTTTTTAATAATAACTGGAAATAGTTTTTTTCTTCGTCAGTTAGTGATATGAGCTTCTCAATATATTTTATAAACCCTTCCATAGATAAGTTTTAAAGTCGTATTTTTTTACAAAGAATTACAAATCTTTTTTGCAAATAAATCTGGGTTGTAACGCCAACTAGCGATAGAATTGATTTTATATTAAAAAAGGAACAAACCGTTTACTTCTTTTCATATAGTCTCTGTATTTGTTCCCAAAGAATACCATACATTCCTTCTCATCAAAAATAGCCGTTAAATAAAGAAAAATAGTTGATAATACGGATATTGCTAATAATTCCAATGAGGTGTTCTTTAAAAAAATCCCCCAGGTCAAAAAAAGTAATGATGAATACAGGGGATGCCTTATAAATTTAAAAATCCCTGTATCTATTAGCTCCGTTGTTTGCTCAAATTTATAAAGTGATTTTTTATTTCTAATATTTCCGGATTTTCCTGCTTTCTTCATTTGTATTACGCCAGCTATAACTACATAACCTGAAACTACCAGTAATATCCATGAAAATATTTGTTTGTACCCAAAAGGATTGACAAACCAAAATTTATAGTTTGTAGCAAGGAGCCACACTATGCACTCCCAACTAAAAAATCGATAAAACCCATGAGTTTTTGGCCTAAATAAAGTCCTCCATGATATACCTATTATCAGTATACTTAAAATCCCAAAAATTATATATCTATCCATAAATTCTATTGTTTTGGTGTAGTTATTTTCAATTTTGCTTAGCTACTATAAAATTACCAGTTATAGCTATCATTAATTTATTTGAGCAATACCTGTATTGTTGACTCCATAAATTTTTCTCCGGAGCCTGCATCACTTACCTGCAATTTACATAAATATTCTCCTTTTTTAAAGCCTTTACCTTCCCATATAAATTGGTTTTCACCTTTTTGTCTGAATTCATCGAGAATTGTTTCCATTTCTTCACCTCCCCTATTGTATATGGTAAGTTTTGTTCTTCCCGGTTTACTTAATTCAAAGTATAGGGTTGTTATGCTATCATTAACATCCTTATATAATTGATAAAATTCATAATCGCCGGGTTTATGATTTATTGCAACTAAAGGAACTTTAGGAGTATTATTTAAAACCGAATCGAGACTTACCCAATAAATATCATAAGTCCCCCTGCGATTGCTTGAAAAAAACAAGTATTTACTATCATGCGATATCCAGGCAAAACCATCGGTTGCCGAACTATTAATCTGAGGCCCTAAATTTTGAGGGTTAGACCATTCTCCGTTAGGCAGGACAAAGGTTATAAAAAGGTCTGTTTCAAAAAATCCACCTTTATTCCCCACAGCAGGACGTCGCGACTGAAAAATTAGGAAATCTTCATTAGGGCCTGGCGCCCAAACACAGTCCCCAATAACAGAATTTAAAACGCCAAGGTTTTTAGCTTTTTGATATTGCCCGTTTGCAAAAGGAATACACCAGCCATCACAACCACCAACGCCCCCGGCACGCCAGGAACATACAAACATACTGCCTGAATTCGACGGATGACAACTAAACTCATAACTGGTTGAATTTATTTCGTTCTTCAGAAGGACCGGGACACTCCACGACCCATTTTCATTACGCAAACATCGGTGAACGTTCATACCATTTTCATTCCCAATGGCCATGAACAGTTGTTTTCCATCTGAAGAAAAGCTAGGGCACATAGAATAATCATTTGAAAAAGAGGCCTTTCCCGGCTTGCTCCAGCCGGTATCCGTATAGACAGATTGATAGATTCTGCACTTACTCCAATCTTTTTTGTGTTCAGTAAAATAGCACTCCTTGCCATCCGGTGAAAAAGTAATCATTGATTCGTTTCTGTCATCCAAAGAGATAATACCGGGTGCAAAAAGTTCGGCGCTGTTACCCGGAGGTGTTTGTCCAAAATATTCAAAACTGCGCTGATTAGCGCATCCAACTATTAATAAAATAGTTACAGCAATAATTAAAAGTTTTTTCATATTAATTTTTTTTTGCTTAATTCTATTATTAGAACATTATTTTATGCCACTAAAAAGAAACTTTATGCATCTATTTTGTCAACCCATGATTTTCACTGGCATGTATTCACTTATGCAAAAATTAACCTGACATCTTGTCCACTTCTCTTTTTACAAGTTCAAATTCATATCCTCTTGATTGTCCAAAGCGAATAAGTTTGGTTTTCACCGAACGTTTATCGTCACTTTTTAGGGTATTTCTTTTTTTTGTTAATTCGTTTCTAACCGTTATTTCATAATCGTCACTATCAATCTCATTTAATGCATGCCGGATATCGACCTCATCAATATTTTTCATCTTAAGCTGATATGCTATTTTTATTTTCCCCCATTTTTGAAAACGAAACTTGTCGTTTGCGAAACTTACAGCATACCTTTGGTTATCAATAAATTTTTCTTTAACCAGCTCGTCGGTAATTTGCCTGGCCCTTGAAGGGGAGAAATCCCATTCTGCTAATTTTTTCATTGCATCATATACACATTTCTCCTGCTGGCTACAATTTTTTTTTAGTTTTTCGATAGCTTCTTTTTCATTCATCGTTATATTCTTGTTCTATTTTTTTCTGTCGTTGGGGACGAATATTGCTTTTACCATCCTGTCTTTTCCACTAATATCTTTCCTCAAAGTTATATCTGAATATCCCATGGTATTTAAAAGTGAAACCACTCCTTTACCAAAGGCCTCATTAATCTCAAAGTAAACCGTTCCACCTGGTTTCAGGTAATTTTTACCAAATTCTGCAATTGTTTTATAAAAAAGCAACGGATCATTATCATCTACAAACAAGGCAATTCCCGGTTCAAAATCCAATACATTCCTGTCCATAAGGTCTTTTTCCGATCCCCTTACATACGGCGGGTTACTAACAATAACATCATATAAGGAATTACGGGGATAAGTAGATGGATTAAAAATATCACACCGGAAAAAAAGTATATTCACATTGTTTATCGCGGCATTTTTTTTTGCCAGGTTAAGGGCCGGCATTGAAATATCGTTAGCCTCTATCTTGCTATCTTTACAATTACTGGCAAGGGCAAGGGCAATACAGCCACTGCCTGTTCCAATATCAAGTATATATGGTTTGGCATAAGAATGATCATCAAGTATCCATTTAACCAATTCTTCTGTTTCCGGTCTTGGAATTAAAACATTTTCGTTTACAAGCATGTTTATTCCAAAAAATTCGGTCTTACCCAAAATATATTGAATGGGTTTATGCTCTTTTAATTGGGAAACAATACCGGCAACTTGTTGAAAAATTTCATCTGAAATCGGCTTTTGATTGTTGAGATGAATATCAATTTTACTGTAACTTAGCAGATGATTAAAAATTAGAAATTCAAATTGTTTAATTTCATTACCGGGATAAAATCCGTGTAAGTGAGATTGTATATATGTTAATACTTTTAAGGTTGTATAGGGTTTACTAATCATAAAACTACAATAAACAGATTGCAAGTTAATTAAAAAAGTTAATATGAATGCCAATGAACAATTCATGAACCGCTGCCTCGAGCTTGCCAAATCAGCGCTGGGCCCTGTAGCCCCCAATCCATTGGTTGGTGCAGTTGTGGTTTATAAGAATACAATCATTGGAGAAGGGTATCATAAGAAATACGGGGGCGCACATGCCGAGGTAAATGCCATAAATTCGGTAAAAGATAGCTCACTACTTAAACACGCCGTACTATATGTAAATCTTGAGCCCTGCTCGCATACCGGAAAAACACCACCCTGTACCGACCTTATCATAAGCAGCAAGATAAAAAAAGTTGTTATTGGCACGGTTGACCCAAATTCACTGGTTTCGGGAAAAGGTATTGAAAAGCTCATGAAACATGGTGTTAATGTGCAAGTGAATATATTAAACGATTCGTGTATTGAACTGAACAAACGCTTTTTCACGTTTTATACATTAAAACGCCCCTATATTATTTTAAAATGGGCGCAAACCAAAGATGGATATATAGATACCCTGCGAAAGCAAAACGAACCTACCGCTCCTAATTGGATATCAAACGAATTATCGCGTATGCTGGTACATAAATGGAGAAGTGAAGAACAAGCCATTTTAATAGGAACAAACACTGCCCTGCTCGATAACCCCAAACTTACCACACGTGAGTGGTTTGGCAGGTCACCTGTCAGGTTATTACTCGATAAAGATCTTCGCCTGCCCAATCACCTGTTTCTTTTTGATAAAAGCGTCCCCACATTGGTATTTAACCAGGAAAAAGAAGACATAAATGATAACCCCGAATTTATTCAAATAAACTTTAATGCCACTCCTCTTATCACGTTAATGAATATTCTATTTAAAAGAGAAATACAGTCGGTAATAGTTGAAGGGGGAAAAATGCTTATTGAAAGTTTTATTCGGCAAAATTTATGGGATGAAGCACGGGTTTTTATTGGTGATAAAGAATTCAAACAAGGAATTAGTGCCCCCGGGTTAACCTGCACCCCAGTTTCTCAAACAAAAATTAATAAAGACCGGTTATTGTTATTCAAAAACCAAAATACTTTAGATATCCAGCATAAAATATAAGAACAGGTTGACACAGGAAAATTAGAAATCATAGAAAATTGATTATTCATCACATAACTCTCATTATTAACTTCTTATATTTATCCTTTTATCCATTTTTTCAAATTATCTATTGTATAATTTTGTATTTTTGCATATTGAATCTCCTGATGAATCGGGACATGAGGGAAATATTAAACATAAGATTCAGGCAATAGAAGATTTTGATGCTAAAATAGTAGGGCCAGTTCTTGAAGGA
>CAZWGG010000313.1:0-6669 GCA_964633305.1 uncultured Bacteroidales bacterium | reverse complement strand
TAGCGGCAATTGATCCTAATCCATCAGCAAGGTAATAGTAATAATTCCCATTTCATTATATTATGCAAAATTAATAACAATTTACCACATATTAATGTTGTCAAATTATTCTAATACACATCTCACTGCTCAGCGGTTTTGACATAATCATGGATAATAAAGAAAAAATTTGATGATGAAGGCAGTGATACAAATGATGTAACTGCAACATAAACTAAAATTTATTAGTTAGTAATTTTTTTTATTTCTATTGATTACATGCAGAAAATTTTGTAATTTTTAATTCGCATTTCGTAAATAATTTATTAAGAGATTTCAAAAAAAACATTAATATGGTCACTAAAATAAACCCCGGCACACCTAATCAATTAATTAAAAAAATACTTGTCCCGGTTGATTATTCCGAATGTTCGAAATTTGCTTGCCGTTATGCAATAAAAATTGCATGTAAGCTCAATGCTGAAATAAAATTATTCCATGTATACTATACTCCTGCTTTCGATCTTATTGAACTTACCGGAACTGTGGAAATTCAGGCACAATTGAAAAATGAAGTTTCTGTTAACCTGGCAGAAACAGAAAAAGAAACTGCCGAAAAATTCATAAAAGATATTAGTATGTATCTTTCAGAATGTAGAGGAAGTTCAATAAAAATATCGTATGATCTTTCAACAGGGGTTCCGGAAGATGAGATTATCCGATTTAGTAATGAATATTCTCCAAACCTGGTTATAATGGGCACACTTGGGAAAGGTCATAGTAATACTATTATGGGGAGTGTAACTGAGACAATAATAAAAAAACTTAAGTTTCCCGTAATGACAATTCCTGATGAATATAGTTTTATTGGCAAGGGAAATATTAATAGCCTAATGTATGTTACTGAATTCGACGAATCGGATTTTTTATCAATCAAAAAGCTTATGAATCTCACCAAACAGCTTGATTTAAAAATATTTTGTGTACACATAGGAGAGGAAAAAAGCGAATGGGACAACATAAAAATGGATGGTCTAAAGGAGTATTTTAAAAAAGCTTATGGAAAAACTGAAGTTGATTGTGGATTCATATATTCAAAAAATATCTTACCTGAAATTGATAAATTCATCCAAGATGAAAGGATAAATATTGTTTCTTTAACATCAAGAAAAAGAAGTATTATTGATAAGCTTTTCAAGCCAGATTTGACTAAAAAGTTATTTTATCATACAAATATCCCATTACTTGTATTTCACTCTTAACTAAAGCATATTTGCTTCCCAAATAAGCCAGGAATATACTGCAAACCTTCCAAACCTTGTTAATGAGTAAATAACATATCTGTTAAACGGATAACGTACCGAACCGACAAGCATACTAACACCTGAAAAGGGAAGCGGAGTAACCGCAGCTACAATTATTAAGTATAATCCGTAAATGTTAAGCAGTTTTTCTGATTTACTTAGAAATTTCCGACGTAAAAACCGGTATAAAAGCGTTGTATTCAGATAACGTCCTATAAAATATCCACTTATTCCTGCAAGGTATGAGAGAAAAGAAAAAGCAGCAATAATAGCAATATATTCTGTTATGTCTCCATTCCTTAATGCCCATATCATAAAAATTTCCGGAGGTATTATACCGATAATTACTTCAGACAGCAAAAAAATAATGTAAACCAATGATGGCTTTATAGCTGCAAGCCATGCATTAAAATTAACATTAAAGTATTTTTTTATAGCCAGGAAGAAAATAACAATTATTGCCAGCCATAGTAAACCCCTTAAAAGATTTCGAAGGAAGAATATGATTTTTTTCTGTTTTCGCACCATAACTTAATACCAACTTCTGAAATCAAAGATAATAAAGTAACATGACATCTGCAGGTATTAACGAAGTAAAATGAGCTTTTCCACCAATTTTAGACAAGCCCAACAAATTAAACTCTTTAAAATGTATCGTTAGTTAACATAATTAAAGCGCAATCAAAACAAATTTCGATTTTGCATGCTGAAAGCAGGTTAACTAATTCGTGATTCTCTGTTCCGGGGTTGAAGATTACGCGCTTAGGATTCAAATGAATAATATAACTATAATACTCCGGTTGTTTTTTAGGTCCTATATACATTAATATGGTATGAATTCCCTGAATTGGAATTTTATTAGTTTGGATTTCAACACCTTCAATATTACCCCGTCTGATACCAATTGCCTCAACCTCGTATCCTTTATTAACAAGACGTTTAACAGCCATATAAGAAAAACGTTCTGGATTAGAGCTTGCTCCAAGTACCATTATTTTCCCCATATCAAGTGTGTTTTAGGATTTTTTATGGATCAGAACTACTGCAAAGGCTGCTATACCTCGTTCATTTCCAATAAAACCGAGCTTCTCGGTAGTGGTAGCTTTAATAGAAACATTACTATCTTCTGTGCCTATTACTTGTGCTAAAACCCGTTTCATTTCAGGAATATACTCCTTAACCTTAGGTTTCTGCAAACAAATAGTACAATCAATATTTCCTACTACAAAGCCATTATCAGTCAAAAGGTTAACAGTTTTTTTTAATATTACTTTGCTGTCAATATCCTTGTATTCATCTGTAGTATCGGGAAAATGGTAACCTATATCGCGCAAATTAGCCGCACCCAGAAGCGCATCACAAATAGCATGAATAAGAACATCACCGTCTGAATGGCCTAAAGGCCCTTTCTTATAAGGAATAATGATGCCCCCTATTGCAAATTTATTACCTGTTCTTAGTTGGTGCACGTCATACCCAAAGCCTACCCTGGTATCCATATTACTTGAATTCTTTGAATTTATCAAATTCAAACCCAAGAGTAAATCTCATGGTATTTGCTAAAGGATTAGTTCGCCCTGAGGTTGGAACAAGGTATGAAAAATCGAGCGAAAAAACGTTTAATTTCAATCCCACACCCACTGAGAAATACTTTCTATTTCCTTTTGTTTGATGTTCATTAAAATATCCTGCCCTTATGGCAAATTGATCCCTGTACCAATATTCTGCACCAATTGAATACATTATTTCATGTATTTCTTCCTTGAATCCTGCTGGGGCGTCATAGAAAGATTGAATCCAGCTTAATGGGACAGATTTAGGGGGTTCTTTTCCATGGATAATATACCTGACACCATCATTATCAGTAGAATCTACCGGCGGAGTTGGGACAAGTAGTTTATTTAAATCCAGGGCAACACTTATACTGTTGTATTCATCCAAGTCTATGGAGAGTCTTCCTCCCACTCTCATATCAGCAGGGATAAATTGTTTTTCAGAATCTTCAGTATATGAAATTGGGGTACCCAGGTTGCATAAAACTATACCCCAGGCATATTGAGCTGATTTTTCACTTATTTCAATGTCTTTCTGATAATATGTAGAAATATCCGCCTTAAAAGATATGCCAGCATTATAATCCTGATCATTGCTTGTTCCTCCGCCGGTTATATCGGAACGAACAAATCCGAGTGTTAATGCGGTTGAGAGATTATCAGTAAATAACCTTGAATAACCAACGTCAATGGCAAACTCATTGGGTTTATATTGCCCGACATAATCCCCGAAATCATTACGAAATACAATATCGCCAAGTGAAAAATATAGCAATGAGGCACTTAAAACCTGCTTGTCATCAAATCGCCTGTAAAAACTAAGGTAAGCGAGGTTAATGTCATTTACCAGGTTTCTCAACCAGGGAGAATAAGACAGGGCAAAACCCATTTCCCCAGGCATAAAAGCATATTTTGCCGCATTCCAGTGTTGAGATGAAACATCGGGTTCTGTAGCCACACCTAAATCTCCCATGGCACCTGCCCTTGAATCGGGTGCTATAGTTAAAAACGGTACCGTTGATTGAATAGCATTAAGATCACTACCGTTTAATTCTTTTGTGCTCAGTTGTGAAAATGCGTGTAATCCGAAAATTTCAACTAAAAATGTAATAGTTATTATTCTTTTTAAGATCATATTGTTAAAATTTTTGTGGAGCAAATATAAAACATAAATATTCTAATATGAAATTGAGAATTTAATTTAATATCACAAGTTTTTCAAATTTTTCAGCATGAAGCCCCTCATGGGTTTCAATTTTTATTCGATACGGATAAATTCCTCTAGGAACTTTATTTCCATATCTATCTCTTGTATCCCATTCTATGGGCTCTGACCTGTACCCGTAAGAATAATCCTGTAAAAATATGGTCCTAATCGATTTACCTGATAAATCAAAAATATCAATCGTAATATTCAACTCGGAACCGGGAATGTTATGTTCAAATTGAAAATTAGTAAATTCTACTACAGGATTGGGATAGTTGTAAACTTTGTCCAGGACAAGTTTTGTTGATCCAACTACATAAAACTCGATGGTTTTTTCAGATGAATTATTTAATACATCCCATATTTTCACCTTCAGCTTATGTTCACCAGGCTCTATATTATACAATTGGTAATTGATTTTACCACTCATGTAGCTGTCTTGATCACCCTGATAATAATCATTAAGGATAATGGGTTGAGTTGAATAATCATCTAAAATTCCAATTATGTCATGTCCTATTCCGTTACCAATAGTATTAATTCCATTTTCATCCCAAATATCAGCAATTAGTATAGGATCATTGTTAGTCATTCCTCCGTTTCTGAAATTTTCATCATTCATAAATAATTCAATTTCAGGGCCTGTATAATCAGATAATATCTTATCAGATGTCCCGCCTATCATAACTTCTTCAAAATAACCATGGGCATCAATAACATTGTTTTCAGCATAATAGTTTATCTTACCATTTCCAATACTGTAAGATATATCTTTTGGAACTATAAATGTAAATTCAAATCTTCCATTGACTACACTTGCTTTGCCCTTATATAATAAATTTTCCTGAATTTCAAAAGTAAGAGGGTTGCCTCCATCATTAGCTAACGAAGTAATTGATTGGGATTTATCAAAAACAGATGAATAGATAACACCATTAAAATTATCCATAAAAATGCTATCATGATCCACGACTTTACCTGTAATTGTAACCTTATTGAATGCCTGAAGTGTGTCAAACATATCATCAGTACTTAATCCATTGATAGAATCTGTAATAATTGAATATTCAGGGTAAGCCAATTCAAGTGCAGGGTCCCCAAGTAGGGTAAAATTTAGCTTATTTAACTGGGCTCCTGTGGCTATCTTAGTTTCTTTCATTATATCACCAAGTCTCAACCGTTTACCATTTGAATCTCTTTGAAAAACTGAATTATAAAATTCTTGATTTAAATAGTAATTCTGGTATGAGTAAACTACCCTGGTTGTCGATAAAAGGGCAATTGCCCCTCCAATAGGATTTAAAAGAGCAGCCTCACCGGCAGATGTTTGTTCTTTGATTTCTCCTTTTCCCTCATCAATTTCAATATCATCAAAATGACTAAATTCACACGTTGCTGTGACCATTAAAGGATACTTCCCTGAATTTTTTAACTTTTCAATATCTGTACGTAACAATATTTGTTCTTCTGAAATTCCATTTTCCCCGCCATGCCCGGTATAATTAAAGATAAGAAGCCCTTTATAAAAATTATCAATTATGGTTTTGGTAACATCAGGATAACGATTACCACTTGATAATGTAACCTGTTTATATGCATCGATAAGCACTTTTTTTACAGTATAAGGAGGATAATATTCTCTAACATAGTCTGCCAGGTTATTTGCCTGGGTCATATGCGTATTGTTATCTTCGTCATCTCCAACAAACATTATTACGTTCCTCCAATCACTCATTGTATTACTCACATTATATGACATAATTTTATTAATAATACCTGTAGCTTCTGCAGTATCTTTAACCGGTAATCTTCCAATGCCTATATCAAGAGTAAAATATTGCACTGAATCAGAGCCTCCTTCATTATTATCCAAGAATCCGAAAAAATCATCAGAAACATAAGAACTGGTTACCGTTAATGAATTTTCCGATTGATAAGTTGGTATAAAGTTAGGATTTCCATTTTGGTCAGATAAGTTATTAACCGATCCATCACCAAATAAAAGCAAATACTTTAGAGCATTATCATCTTCACCCGACCTTTCATATATCATTCTTACAAAATCTCTAATTGCACTTACATCACGCATACCGGATGAGAACTCATTATAAACCTTACTTGTTGTTGTAACAAAAACGCTGAAATTATCTTTATTCCGATGAAATTCTGCAAGTTTTTCAGCCTGTGCCAGGAATAAGGGATAAGTTACAATTATCATTTTATGTGGCTGAGTGCTATGAAGATCTTGATTCTCAACAATTAAATCATCTGCATCATAAACAGGTTTTAAAAAAGTGGTGTTATTATCAAATACAACAAATTCTTTTAAACTATCGGTATTAGTGATAAATGAAATTCCATTACCACTAGTTGAAATATTCAATCTTTTTACATTAAATATATCAGTAATATCCCAAACCACAGCTTGTCCGCTAACATTTTGAATTCTAAACTCGGAGGTATTTCCCTCACCAACTGATTCTATATCGCGAAAAAACATTGGTTTTTCCCGGAGTATAAGATTTCGCCGGGCATTGATCGTGAGATAATCCAGCCAGCCATTATCTGAAACTAAGGACGCATTGTAACTAATTTCAGTAAAAAACTCACTACTTGGAGCAGTAAA
>CAZWGG010000312.1:0-6695 GCA_964633305.1 uncultured Bacteroidales bacterium | reverse complement strand
AAAGTTTAGTGATATGGGATATGAGTTTCATTGGCTATTAATTACAAGTATGTTAGAGAAAGATGGTTATTCAAAGAACATAGTCAATAAGAGAGATAAAGAAATCAAAGAAGTGTCTGATCACTATAAATTTAAGTCTACTATTAGACTTGATTTATCTACAACGAGATTGGATACAATTCCTTTGTATCAATTAGTGGGCAAGATTTCTCCTGTTATTGATACTATAATGCCTGAAATTATTTTTCTGCCATTTTATTCCGATGTTCATAGCGATCATCGAATAATTTTTGAGTCAGCATGGGCATGTACAAAAGATTTCCGTTATCCAGTTATTAAAAAAATTTTAGCTATGGAAACATTAAGTGAAACCGAATTTTCTCCTTCGGTGCCTTCAACATCTTTTGTTCCAAATTATTTTACTGATATATCAAACTATTTAGAAAAAAAAATAGAAATATTTAATGTTTATAAAGATGAAGTAATGAAACTCCCACTTCCTAGAAGTAGTTTCGCTATAAAATCACTTGCTCAGTTTAGAGGTAGTAGAATAGGAGTTAGGTATGCTGAGGCTTTTATGCTTCTATTTGAAAAGGTTTTTTAAGCTGGGATATATTCAAATATGGTAATAAGCTTTTCATTATCTTGATTTTTTTTGAATTAATTATGGAATACACATTAGAGGAATTAATAAAAATCATTTCAAAGGCTATAATTAAGATTGAGGGTAATAATGAAAAGTTAATATTGAGATGTATTAGTTCACTAACAAACTCCAGTGTTGATTCTATTGATTGGATTGATAAAAAATTGGAAAATAAACAAAGTATTGCAGAAAATTCCAAATCAATGATTATAATATGTGATACGGATGTAATTTTTTCAGAAAAGATAAAAAAAAATAATAAAGTATTAATTTATGTAAAACATCCGAAACTGACTATTATGAAAATAGGCAATGAATTATTTTTTGAGCGTCCATTACCCGGAATTGATAGTACAGCTGTCATTCCTTCCAAGATGAGACTTGGAAGGAATATATATATTGGGCCAAATACATATATTGGTAATAGTAAAATTGGTGATAATGTCATAATTTATGGGAATGTATATATTTATGATAATGTTATTATTGGAAATAATGTTATTATTCATGCAGGTTGTGTTCTTGGTGCAGATGGTTTTGGTTATGAACGAACAAATGATAACAAGCTAGTTAAATTTCCTCAATTGGGACAGTTGATTTTGGAAGATAATATTGAAATAGGAGCAAATACTTGTATTGATAAAGGAGCTTTAGAGAATACAATAATAAAACAAGGAACAAAGATTAATAATCTCTGCCATATTGCACATAATGTCAAAATAGGCAAAAACGTAGTAGTTACAGGACATGTTAATATAAGTGGATCTGTAAACATTGAAGATAATGTATGGATATCTCCAAATTCAATTATACGGAACCATATTACCATTGGTAAAAACTCTATAGTTGGCATGGGATCTGTTGTGACAAAAAATATTCCTGAGAATGAGACATGGTACGGTAATCCAGCAAGAAAAATGAAATAAATGAAAAAAGATATTAAAAAGATTACTATTGACATAAATAGTAAAATATTAAGTGCTCTTAAAAAAATGGATGAAATTGACAGAAAACTTTTATTAGTGACAGAAAATGATTTATTTAAAAGTTTAATTAGTATAGGAGACATACAAAGAGCTATAATCAAAAATACAGATCTTAATACACCTATTAAAAATATATTAAGAAAAAACGTCAAAGTAGCTTTTGAAAATGATGATTTTGAAACAGTTAAGGAAAGGATGTATGTTAACAGGAATGAATTTATGCCAATTTTAACCAAAGAAAAAAAAATTAGTCAAGTTGTATTTTGGGAAGATCTTTTCAAGACAGGTATACATGATACTTCTCCAGATATTAATATTCCTGTGGTGATAATGGCTGGAGGCAAAGGTATAAGATTAAAGCCTATTACAAATGTATTACCTAAACCTCTTATTCCAATAGGAGAAAAGACCATTATTGAAGAAATATTAAATAAGTTCTTAAATGTAGGTTGTAAACATTTTTATTTGTCAGTTAACTATAAAGCTGAAATGATAAAATATTATTTCGAACAAAAACAAAATGTAGACTATCGTATTGAATATGTTCAAGAAGAAAAACCTTTAGGAACTGCTGGGTCCTTATATTTGTTGAAAAATAAGATCAATGAAACCTTTTTCGTATCTAATTGCGACATACTAATTAATCAAGATTTTTCTGAGATATACAATTATCATAAAGAAAATAAAAATGTAATAACTATTGTTGCTGCACTGAAACATTATAAGATTCCATACGGTACCCTATCAACAAAAGTTGGAGGTTTACTTGAAACAATTGAAGAAAAACCTGAACTAACTTTTAAAATTAATTCTGGGCTTTATATTCTTGAACCTGAAATGTTAAATGAAATACCTGAAAATACATTTTTCCATATTACAGAATTAATAGAGAAAGTTAAAAATAAAAATAGCAAAGTTGGAGTTTTTCCGGTTAGCGAAGGTTCCTGGAAGGATATAGGGGAATGGGGAGAATATATTAAAAATTCAGGCATCAAATAGAAAAATATATATCATCTGAACCAATATTATTAATATGGGAATTTAATAAATTATATATATGGCATACAAAATACCATTATTTGATTTAAATTTTGATAAAGAAGAAGAAAATGCAATAATTGATACCCTCAGGTCAAAATGGATTTCGATAGGACCAAAATGTGAAGAGTTTGAAAACAAATTCGCAGAGGCATTAGTTATCAAATATTCGCTGGCAACAGCAAATTGCACAGTAGCCCTCCATTTGGCTGTTAAACTTATTGGCATTGAACCAGATGATGAAGTTATTGTTCCGTCACTAACTTTTGCAGCAACGGTTAATTGTGTGACTTATGCCGGAGGCATTCCTGTTTTTGCAGATATTAAAGGATTAAATGATCTTACTATTTCTCCTGAGGACATTAGAGACAAAATTACATCAAAGACCAGAGCGATTATAGTTATGCATTATGGTGGTTTTGCATGCGATATGGATTCAATTATGAAAATTGCGAAAGAATTTAATTTGTATGTTATTGAGGATGCATGCCATGCCCCTTTATCCCAATACAAAGGGAAGAAACTGGGAACCATTGGTGACATTGGTTGTTTTAGTTTTTTTTCCAATAAAAATATGAGTACAGGTGAAGGAGGAATGTTGGTCACAAATAATGAAAATTATTATAAACGGGCAAAATTACTACGTTCACATGGTATGACATCAATGTCATACCAAAGGGCAACCGGTCATGCCACCAAATATGATGTCGTAGAAATTGGATATAATTACAGGATTGATGACATAAGGGCTTCAATTGGACTGGCACAATTAAAGAAATTACCCGAAGATTTAAATAAAAGGGCCGTTATAAGAAAAAGATACCTGGAAGGATTGAAATCATTAAAAAAAATAATATTACCGTTTGAAAACAATACGGAGTTTGTGTCAAATTATATTATGCCAATTATTTTAGTTGATTCAGATGAAGAAAAACGTGAACAGGTTCGTGATAAATTACATTTAGCGGGAATACAAAGCAGTATGCATTATCCTGCAGCTCATTTATATTCTTCGTATGAAAAGAAATTAGATGAGTTGCCTGTAACCGAGTATGTTAGTAATTGCGAAATTACTTTGCCAATGTTCTCAAAACTTACTTTGGATCAAACCGATTACATTATTTCCGAACTTAAAAATATATTAAAATAATTGCAAATGATGATTTGTGTTCTTACCGATGACTTGAATAGCTGGTTTATTCCATACGGAGATAAACTGGTTAAATTACTTCAGGAAAGAAACCATGAAGTAAAATATGTGCACAAACACAAAGAAATTGAAAAAGGAGATATTTGTTTTATTTTAAGTTGTACAAGAATAATAAAAAAAGAAAATCTTGAAAAGAATAAAAATAATATTGTTGTACATGCATCTGACTTACCTAAAGGAAAAGGTTTTTCGCCCTTACAATGGCAAATATTAGAGGGCAAGAACAATATTCCGGTAACTTTGTTTGAAGCAGTAGAAGATCTTGATGCCGGACCTTATTATTTAAAATCGGAAATTAAATATAACGGAACCGAATTGTATCACGAGCTAAGGCGCAAACTGGCTGAAAAAATCATTGAATTATGCATATTATATGTTGAACAATATTCAACTATTAAGGCAGTTAAACAGTCGGGAGAGTTGAGTATATATCAAAAACGTACTGATAAGGACGATGAAATTGACATCGATTCTACTGTCAGGGAATTATTTAATCACTTCAGAATAGCCGATAATGAAAGGTTTCCTTTATATTTTTATTATTTAAATGAAAAATATTATTTAAAAATTGAAAAAGCGGAAACATAACCATTTAAAAAGAAGAATTAATTGGTCAGTCTGATTAAATGTATTAATTTTTATTATGTATTGTATATGAAATGAAAATTCTTTTGGTAATTTCAAATTATAATGAACAGGATTCCTTAAGGCAAACCTTGGCTGATATTATTGAAAACGCGACAATTAAAGCCGACGTTATTGTGATTGATAATGCCTCTGTTGATGCCAGCCTTGAAATAGCAAAGGAATTTAATGTGGATTATCTTGTACATCCTGTAAATACAGGAGGTAGCGCTGGGGTTATAAAAACAAGTTTAATGTATGCAAGCAAATACAATTACGACATTTATTGCCATATGGATGGGGATAATCAGCATAATGCTGAATATTTAAAACAATTATTAATTCCGATAGAAAATAAGAAGGCCAATATTGTTATAGGTTCAAGATTTATAAATAAAGAAGGTTTTCAATCGTTTTATTTCAGGCGGATCGGGATTAGACTATTTTCAAAAATTATGTCCGTGATTACAAAAAGAAGAATAACGGATTTAACCTCGGGTTTCAGGGCTTACGATAGAAAAGCCATTAATTTTTTCGCAGTAAAATATAAGCATGAATTAGAAGCATGCGTGCAAATGATGTATATAGCACATAAAGCAGGTCTTAAAATTATTGAAGTACCGGTTGTTATGAATTTTCGAAAAACTGGGAAATCAGAATTTAATTTAATTCGTTCCGTGAAGTTTCCTGTATATGCTTTTATTTCATTATTAGGCACCTCATTACAAAAAAAGATTTAGCATGAGTTTTTTATTTAAAATTATAGCAATTTTATTTGCAATTCTTTTCTTTATCATATTTATAACATTTGCACGCAATAAATCAGTAAAACCATTCTATTCAGTAATCTGGTTAGTAATGTGCATATTTTTATTTAGTGTGACCATTTTTGAAAAACAGGTTAAATGGTTTTCTGGCCAACTTGGTTTAAGTGATGCCTCTTTTTTGATAGTTTCAATATTTATTTCATTTCTTCTTTTTTATGTTATGTATTTATCTTTAAAAATATCTGAAATGGGAGACAGAATCCAGGAATTGATTTCAATTAATGCAATTCTTGAAAAAAGATTAAGAGATATAGAAAAAAATAAAGAATAAATTCAATAACATTTCATTGTTATAGATTAAACTATTTTTTAATGAGAACTTGAATTACTAATTTTTATAATTAAATATAGAATATTTGGATTTTCCTATATGGAATCTTTACAAACAAGTCAATAATTAATGAAATATAATGGAAATAATAATTACTAATGTTTAGCAGTTAAATAAAGTGTTGAAAAACAGTAAAATAAAATAATAAAAAGTAGCATGAAAATTTGGTTAATATGCTGGATATTAGTACACTAACAAAGTGTTCCAAACACAAATAATGATGCTGCGGAATAAAGATATAAATAAGATTTCAAAAATAAAAAACGGTTTTACCCATAGTTGGGTAGAACCGGATTTCATAAAAAGTTCTTTGAAAAGTTTTTCATTTTCGAACTTGTGAAGTTGTTTAAACCCTCTAAAAGTATGGGGCTATAGTTTTGATATGGTTTTTAGCATATTGATATCTATGCCATTTATAGGAG
Source organism: uncultured Bacteroidales bacterium (assembly GCA_964633305.1). Lineage (GTDB taxonomy): Bacteria > Bacteroidota > Bacteroidia > Bacteroidales > UBA10428 > CAZWGG01. The sequence goes on along the minus strand of CAZWGG010000312.1, from coordinate 611 downwards.
CAGGGACGGTCAACTCTTTATTTGGCAATTATATTAACCATCAAATAGGGATGGGCAAGGATGTATTTTACCGGCTTAAAAATAAAACTTCAATATGTTGGAGATTGGTACTCTGGTTATTTTGCAAGAAATTTATTAATATAACCATTAATAAATCAGATAATTGTAATAAAGAAAGACAAGTTAAATGCCTTATATTTGACGATTCGGTATTGACAAAGACAGGCCGGTTCATTGAAAAAATATCCCGGGTATGGGACCATGTTAGCGGTCATTATGTACTTGGGTTCAAGTTACTGTTGATGGGCTATTGGGACGGGGCTTCATTTATACCAGCCGATTTTTCAATGCACCGTGAACGCGGGAAGAACCAAGAAAAGCCTTATGGGTTAAAGAAGAGAGAGATGAAACGACAGTTTAATAAGAAACGGGAAAAAGATTCCCCTTGTTTTGAAAGGGCAAAAGAAGCTGATATAAGCAAAATAGACAGTGCAATAAAAATGTTCAAACGTGCCATTGCCCAAGGTTTTCATGTCGACTTTGTATTGATGGACAGTTGGTTTACCTGTGATGCGTTTATTGATGCTGTGATGAAAGTAAAGAAGCGTACC
>CAZWGG010000311.1:0-6700 GCA_964633305.1 uncultured Bacteroidales bacterium | reverse complement strand
ATTTATTTATTCTTGTTGACATAACAGATCAGGTAAAATATACACATCCAAAGCCTCAAGACAGAGTAGATAAAAAAGTATGGCATTTAAGCGACTATGACAGGGTTAATTTAACGTTTGATTCAAATTATAATAGGAAAATAGAAACAGATCATAATGATATAGGTGTAAGTATGAATTACGGTGTTGATTCTGTTATAACATATAATATTGATAATGGAGAAGTTTACGCCCAACAAAAAGATACTGATTTGGGATATGTTTTAGAATTTAAAATTCCACTAAAATATTTTAAGCGCAAAAAGGTTCCTTTCCAAATTTTAATAACCGATCATGATAAAAAATTTCATATAAAAGATTTTGATGTATACGGAAGATGGGAGAGTGAATTTGGATGGGGAAATACCGGTTACTTTGAAGGTCTTAGTAAAAGATATGGTATTATTTATTTTGAATAAACTTGCATATTATAGGTTTGTAATATAATCTGTCTTTTTATCAAAAAAATTTAATCTAAAAAACAGAATAATAGTACTTCTCATCATCAACCTTTGGAATGAACGGGCTGTTTTTTGATACTCCATTTTTTTTATCATCAACCAAAGGTTGTATAATAGTTAGAATTGTACAATATCCTTTTACCCATACGGCTGGTGATTTTGAACCGTCTTCATTGTTTATATAAACATTCCTGAACCACCAATTGAATTTTTCAGCAGGAATTTCAATTTTATTCAATGCTTGTACTATTTCCTGTTGTTCTTTTATCCAATTAAGCTCATCTTGTTTTGAAGATAAATCAGGCAGGCTGTCCTTATTCGGATAGCTAATTATCCATTTAACCGGGACTTCAAAGGTATAGGAGTAAGTATCGCCAATAAATCGTGGTTGTTGTCGGTTCAGTGCATCCTGCCAATCAACCTGAACATCAGGATACTTAGTTTTTAATTGTCGGCACAATATTTCGGCCTCAGGTTTATACCCCATTTTATATGTCACAAACCAGGCATTTGCAACATATCGTTCACTCTTTGTAACAACACCATTATTTTTTACAGATGTGTAATATTCAAATAATTTAGAAGCCATTACAGAAGGAATTGTATCATCACCACCAAAAGCTTTTGCAATTGTGTTTATTAATTCATGGTTATTTCCAATGCCACAACCATGAACAATAATTTTTGTTTTATCATCGGCTAAATGGTTTGGTAGAGGCTTAAAAGTACCATTATTAATGTTTTCATTTATTCTTTCTGATGTAGCACGCTTTGATTCTGGTGTAACTTTAACGCTTAACCCCAACCATTGATTTCCATGTGATACTAAGTTGATAAGGCCCCACGGACGATCATTAACCGGGGGATTTTTCTCAAGATAATTTCTAACATCAAGCAATGACAAACAGGTAGTTATAACATATTCTGTTTTTCCGGTTTCATTAAATAAATAATAATTGCTAGCCTCGGTATAATAAGGATTATCAGCTTCTTTATCTTTACCTAGAATAAAGGTGATATTCTCTCTTTTCACATCATTTTTACCTGGAGCAGGTTTAGGGATCAATACGGTGGCAAGAGGTTTGAAAAATGATGTTTTTGTTATTTCTTCCTTATACGGAACAGGGAAAATGATTTGTACTATAATGAAAGAAAAGATACAAAATATGCTAAGGAATACTACTTTTGTTTTCATGCTTTATGATGATTTAAAAACCTGGCAGATTTATGAACCTGCCAGGGTGGTTAGGGAAAAATTTTTTTAAAATTCAATCTGAAACTTCCAATCTTTATTAATTGTAAATTTTTTGAAGTTCCATTTGCTAATGGTTTTTTTTATGCATTGTTCCAATTCTTTACTTTCTGTTTTTCTTTTAAATTCTATGTTTGTCACTTCACCTTCTGAATTTACGGTAATTTCAATTTTACCTGATATGGCATTATAAGATGAAATACAATAATTTAACTCAACAACCAGTTGATTCTCTATTTTCTCTATAACCGCATTTTTACTATCAACAGGGAGTTCTGTTTTTATTGCTATACTTTTATGAAATGATAAGGAGAATTCTTCTTTTTCATCTACTCCAAGCTCAAATCCAATGGCAGAATTTGGAACTCCTTGTGGCATGGGTAAGGGTTGTTTTACTGTTGTTACCCTTTCCCCGCTTCTGCTTTCAACAACCTCTTCATCAATGGCCAGGAATGAAGTATAGGCTGTCATTAGGTTATATTTTAATCCCAGGTTAGTAACTTCTTTAACTCTTTCATCAGAAGCGTTCAATTTATTGTAGTCATCGAGCAGTTGAATTCGTTTTCGTGCCCATAAATACCTTATTGCAGCATTCTTTTTATCAGGTTTTACAGAGATTACATCTACAATTTTTTTATACCGTTTTTTCCCGGTAAACCCTTTTACGGTAATTGTTCCATTTGCTTTTCCTTTATATTTACCATATACCAGTACAGGGCGTTCGGCAAGAACATCAGGAATTGTTACAGGTTCAACATCGTAAACGTCAAAACCTGAAAATACTTTTTTTACCTGGGTTAATACAGGATTTGTGATATATTCCCTGAACTTCTCAGCTTCTTTGTTTGCTTCAGTCTCATTTAGTACTATCAAAGGCTCACCCATACCAACGTGCGCCATACCTTCAATTATATATCGGTTAACACTTGATCCTATTCCAAAAACAAAAGTATTGGCATTGTCACAGTTGTTTTTTATTAAGTCAAATGATTCTTTTTCAACATGAACATATCCGTCTGTAATAATAACAAATGAACGGGAGACAGACTCATCTTTCCGTGGAAAGCTTAATGCTTTTTTCAAAGCAGACAATATCTCTGTTCCGCCTCCTCCATTTTGGTTATCTATAAAATAAATTGCTTTTTCTACATTTTCTTGTGTCGCAGGTACCGATTCTTCTGCCATCCATCCAGATGTGCCTGCAAATACCATAATATTAAACCGGTCGGTAGTCCGTAAATTTACTACCAGGTTCCTCAACAGTTTTTTTGTAACGGTAAGAGGAAATCCCCGCATAGAACCGGAAACATCAACAATAAAAATATATTCACGGGGAGGAATATCTTCTTTTATAACTTTTCTAGGTGGTTGTACCATCAGTAAAAAGAAATTTTCATCACCATGTTCATACAGCATTAAACCAGATTCTATTTTTTTCCCGGCTAACAGGTATTCTAATACAAAATCGCGATTACCACCGTTACTCTCCGACTTGTCAAGTTTAATTTGAGCTATACTTGGTTGTGGATAGTTGATATGTACTTTATGTGAAAGGCAGGTAATGTTTTGAATAGGCATTCCTGCAGAAAGGTTCAGGTTTATATCGAACTTATAAAACGGGTCTTCTCCAGCTTTCTGATAAGGAGTGTGAACAAACTTATCACCAGAAGAAGCCCCGGCTGATTGTTGGTTCGAATAACGAGGCCCTACCACTGTGGGATATACAAATTCATAAATACCTTTTTCAGGTATAAGCAATTCGGTATATTTTAAACTTACTTTTATTTCATCACCAGGAGCAATGTTGGCAACGTTCATTTGAAAAACATTAGGGCGCTGTTGTTCCAGCAACGATGTTCTCTTCCCTTCTGATTTGGCTTGTTCGTATTTAACACGTGCCTTATTTTTTTCCTCTATTTTAGCTATAACCTTCCTGTTTCCTATTGTCATCTCCATGGCATATACCGCAGCATTTGCAGATGCCGGAAATGTATAGATGGCTTCCAGGATATTTTTCCCTTCGTTTTTATACACCTGGTTAACCGTTACATCGGCAATTACACCTACTATGTTTACTTCGGCCGATGTTTCTTTTAAAGGCAACTGGTCTGTTTCCGGACTATCACTAAGAACCAGGAAATAAGGCGATAAAGTTTTGTTTTCATTATTTTCCTCGGTAAAAGCAGTTAGTGAAATAAATAAAAAAATGCCCAGCAATAATCCTGTTTTAACAGGATTAGTAAAATTATTAGATCTTAATACAATTGTTTTCATGGTTATTTCCTCCTTGTTTTTTTAATTTCATGATAAAAGTAAGGGGTATAAAAGAGGAAATTTTGGCAAACCCATAAGTGTAATGGTATTTTTAATAAGTGTTGTTTTTTGGAAATAAGTGTAAATGTATAATAGTTCCAACTTGTTACTTGGCGGCACACTCAACTTTATTTTGAATTTTTGAGAAATCCGAAAGAGTGGGGGTGTTCTTTGTCGTCATTCCAACGAAAGTGGGAATGACGTTGACTGTTGTAGGGATCGAAAAAGAACAAAGAAATTCAATTATCACAAACATTAATTAAAGCATTAATTATGTCTTTCCTCACAAAATCAACCACTTGACGTTGACCGATGCCTTAGCATGACAAAACACACGAAATGCTATGTTACACTGCTAATAATAATAGCTCATAACTGTTCTAAAAAGTCTCATCTTTTCTTTAGCTCATCAATTAATTGTAAGAAAACACGATAATAAAAGATGTAACCAGGCAGTGATGAATAAAATTTAAACAACAAGTAGTTTTATTCAAAACAACAAGTACTTTATGAAGATAGGCAAAAAAGATTGGCAGCAATGGTATAAGTTATTGATATAAAGTAACATTATAGCTATATTTGATAATGCGTAAAATGGAATAAAAATGATTAATATTTTTTATTTAAGAAAAGGATATATCTTTTATTCTTAAGTAATGATAAGAAATTTTAAATATGAAAAAATCTAAAATAATTAAAGGAATCAAAAGTTATATTGATTATTTCAGATTGAACAAGGATAATGCCATTGATTCAATCAAAATTGCTAGCTATAGTGATTTCTTGCAAGTTCATTTACCTCCACATGCAGATTTGAAATGGAGTATTCATAGTTTTCATAAAAATGTTGGGTGAATGTCGGGTAAAAGTATCTATTGTATTATATCAATGTAAATAATGAAATAATATTTGCTGAAAAAATAATTACATAATAATCCTGTTCTAGAAGGAATTGTAAAATTTCGTATTTTTACAAAAAAAAGCTGATATGACATTTGAAAAAACATACGAGGTTCAAAAGAACAACCGGTTAATAATAAAACTACCCGATCGGTTCAAAACAAAAAAAAGGGTTCGGGTTATTGTTGAGGATATTGATGAAAACAGAGATGAAAAGATTAAACTGCTAAATAATGCTTCCAAAGATCCCTTATTTCTTTCAGATATTGCTGAGATTTCTGAGGACTTTGAAAATTCTGATAAAGAATTATCATGAAATTTAAGAAGTGGAGTGTTTGGAGAGCCAATCTTGATCCTGTTGTAGGTTCTGAACAGGGAAAATCCAGACCAGTTTTAATAATTAGTGAGGACGACATTAATGCTTTATTAAATATTGTCAATATTATTCCCATAACTTCCAGGAAACCAGGTAGAATTATTTATCCAAATGAAGTATTGTTACCTGCTGAAAAATATGGGCTAGTAAAAGAATCAGTTATACTATGTCACCAAATTCGGACTATAGATAAAAAAAGATTATCAAGAAAGTACGGTCTGATTTCATCAAAAGTACTGCAAGACAATATCGTTGATGCTATTTGTTTTCAATTGGGTATAAATAACAAATAAATACTTCCACATTATGACCTTATCATATCCAAAAGATTATTCCTTTTGCGAAAGGAAACAGGTACTTTCGAATTATCCGTCATCACGGCATAGCCACCATCTTTTTTAACATATTCTTTTAAATAGTTAAAATTGATTAAATGTGAATGATGCACACGGATAAATGAATATTCTTCAAGCAGATGTTCGTATTCTTTAAGATTCTTGGTATCTATAATTTGTTCCTTGTTTTTTAGGTAAAATATGGTATATCCGCCCTGTGATTCACAACGTACTATATCATTGATATATACCAGGTGTACTTTATCGGCACTGTTCAGCGCAATGCGTTTGTTTGCAGGATTAATGTCCTTAATATTTTCAAGTAATAAACTTAAACTATTTTTGAAGCTTTCTTTTTTAACATTTTTCTCAAGCTTACCTACCGCTTCAATGAGTTCATCAGGATCAACTGGTTTGAGCAGGTAGTCCAGTGCACTAAACTTAATAGCTTTAATACCATAAGAATCAAGGGCAGTTGTGAAGATAACCTGGAAATCGAAATTTCCTACCTGTTCTAAAATATCAAAACCAGTGCCGTCTCCCAATTGAATATCAAGAAATACTACATCAGGTTTTTTCTCCTTAATTACATCAATCCCTGTTTTTACACTGTTAGCTTCTCCAATAACTTCAATATGAGGACAATATTCCTTCAGGTCATGGGTTAATGTTAACCTTGAATTATCAATATCATCAATTATTATGGCTTTAAACATGGGTAGTATTAATCATTCAAATTTAAAAAAAATTAGATGATTATTACAATTAGGTTAGTCAGAAGTCGGGAAACCGAAGTAAGAGGGGACCAATGACATTTTTTTCTATAGCTGTTGTTTAACAGAAGATTTATTTGAATGCAGGAGATCCTCAATCTCAGCCTACCCTGAAGTTTCGGCTGACAAGAAGTTAGGGATGATGCTGAATATTGCAGTGTTCAAAAAATAACACTTCTAAAAACATTTCTCAAAGTAAAAAATATGTCATTGCCTATAAAAACAAGTATTTTTGTTTAGCACCTCGGAAT
>CAZWGG010000310.1:0-6709 GCA_964633305.1 uncultured Bacteroidales bacterium | reverse complement strand
ATATACTTACAAGATACCCTGAAAAACGATTTGATTTCCACGCACATAACGATTATGACCTGGCAACAGGTAATGTATTTGCTGCCCTAAAAGCAGGAATCAGGGGATTACATACCACAGTAAATGGCCTGGGAGAAAGGGCAGGCAATGTTCCCCTTTCAAGTGTTCTCGGAGTAATACTTGACCATTTTAATTTTAATGTATCGGTAAACGAAAAGAAAATATACCTGGTAAGTAAACTTGTAGAATCTTTTTCCGGTTTAAGGATACCGGCCAACAGACCTATAATTGGCGATAACGCTTTTACACAAACCTGTGGAGTTCATGCCGACGGAGACAACAAAGATAATTTGTATTTCAATGACTTATTACCTGAAAGATTCGGCCGGGTAAGAAAATATGCTTTAGGAAAAACTGCCGGCAGGGCTAATATTCTAAAAAACTTGCAGGAACTGGGAATTGAACTAAACACAGAAGAAATAAAAAAGGTGACAGAAAAAGTAATAGAATTAGGTGATAAAAAAGAAAACATTACTACCGATGATTTGCCTTATATTGTTTCTGATGTTTTAAACAGTGAAGTAATTGAAAGCAAAATTAAAATTGTGAATTTTTCTTTATCGTCAGCCAATGGCTTGAAATCAGTATCAACCTTAAAAATTGATATTGAAGGTAAAGTATATGAAGAAACTTCCATTGGTGACGGGCAGTATGATGCTTTTATGAAAGCCCTGAAAAAGATTTATAAAAGATTAAACAAAAAAGTACCTCCCCTGGCTGATTATATAGTTACCATCCCACCGGGTGGTTAGACAGATGCCCTTGTATCAACCATTGTAACCTGGGATGACCAGGAAAACGGACGTGAACTCAAAACCAGGGGACTTGACCCTGACCAGACTGTGGCCGCCATAAAGGCCACCATGAAAATGTTAAACATAATTGAACAACAGAAATAAATTACAAATATGAACAATAAAAAATCAACCGTTGAAGATATCAGGAATAAGTTCGATTCGCTGGTTGATAAGTTTTCCAGCCTTGAGACCGGACAAGATACCATAATTGATTCGGTGTTGATCCTGGATTTACTTACAAAAACTGTAACTGCCTTACATTCTGATGCGACTGAACTGCTGGACATAGGTTGTGGAGCAGGTAATTATTCAGTTAAAATAGCTTCATTTATGCCAGCCATAAATTGCACTTTGATTGATTTAAGCTCCAAAATGTTAGAAAGAGCAGTTGAAAGGGCTAAAAAAGTAACTTCAGGTAAAGTTATCCCTATTCAAGGTGATATAAGAAAAATTGAACTTCGTGAGGGGTTTTTCGACATTATAGTTGCAGGGACTTCACTTCATCATTTAAGGTCGGATGAGGAATGGAAACAGGTAGTTCAAAAAATATATAATTCACTAAAACCCGGGGGGTCATTCTGGATATCGGATATAATCGTGCATGAAAATGAAAAGGTAAACGAAGTTATGTGGAACAGGTATGCAGAGATCCTCATTTCCAAAAGAGGAGAAGAAGTAAAAAACTGGGTTTTTGAACAAATTGAGATAGAAGATACCCCCAGGACATTAAATTTCCAGGTAGATATATTAAGAAATGCTGGGTTTAAAAAAGTTGAGATACTGCATAAACATGCAACTTATGCAGCTTTCGGTGGAATTAAGCGGGGTACCTGAAAATTATAACTTACCTTTACTCTAGTGTAAATATTATATATCAAATCCGTAAGCAAAATAAAAACAGGTAAGATAGGCATTGGAAAAAAACTTATATTTGAAATCGTTAAAATGTAGATAAGGGTAACTGGTACTCTTATGAATTAGTTGTGGGTTATGCATAAAGAACATTCAGTTATGATTTTTCTTAAATAAAAATTTATGAAAGCAATAATTTTAACGATTATTTTATTTGTAACTACACAATTAATCAGCGGACAAGACATTCAGAATTATAATATTATTTTGATTCAAACCAAATTAAAAGATTCTTTTATAAACAATAAACCCGCTTACAATCATGTTCTAAAATCTTATTCATCAATAAATTATTGTGATTATGTAAATTGTAAGATTTATGCACAAGATGATGAGAATCAATTTTTGGGAATTACTTCGCAAAATATTTATGATAATGAATCTATAATTAATCCCTATGGGAATTATGGCAGTGAATATTCCCAAACAAGCATAAGAAATACTTATTCAACATATGGAAGTGAATATTCAAATTATAGTCCGTATAATGAATATGCAACTAAACCTCCAATACTTTATAAATTTAATAGTTTCACACAAGTATGGGAAATAGCCGCTTATCTAACTAAAAATACATACCTCAGTACTGGTATTCATCCAATACTAGATCCAGATGTTTTAATATATACATTAGAAAGTGTAAGCTGTTTTTCCACACCAATAAATAATCCTCCTTTATTCTTGTCAACAGCCATAACCACAGCGACCCAAAACATAAAATACGATTATAATATTATTACTACTGATATTAATGGTGATACTTTAGTAATTACAGCACCAATAAAGCCTGAATGGCTAACATTTATTGATTATGGAAATGGAACAGCATTATTAAGCGGAACACCAACCAGTAGCCATATTGGAGCTCATAATGTAAAAATTAAGGTTAATGATGGTACTGTTTCAGTTGATCAGGATTTTGTGATTACTGTTTCAGGTCCTGATATTAACCATCCTCCTACTTTTACCTCAATAGCAGTTACCTCAGCAAAGCCAAACATAATTTATGTATATGGTATAGAGGCGACTGATGCTGATGGTGATGCAATGACAATTACAGCTCCGACAATACCTGAATGGCTTACACTTACTGATTATGGATTTGGTCTAGCAATATTAAGCGGAACACCAACCAGTAGCTATATTGGAACTCATAATGTAAAAATTAGAGTTAATGATGGGACTGTTTCAGTTGATCAGGATTTTATGATTACTGTTTCAGGTACAAATAATATGAAAGAAAATTATTCATCCAATTTTAAAGTGTTTCCAAACCCTTTTTCTAGAGAATTGAATATCCTTATATTAAGGCAAGATATTAAAGATGTTTTCATAAGAGTTTATGATATCACCGGGCAAATGAAATTATATGAAATCGTAAAGAAGAATTCACATAATGAGATAATCTCGGTTCCATTAGAATTTCTTAGAAATGGACTATATATATTAGAAGTTCAAAAGAATGGAGAAAATTATCGAAAATTAATATTGAAGGAATAATGCACAACCCACAACAGCGTATATATTTCATTGGCGTCCAATCTGTTAACCAATGTCATATCTTTTATTTATCTTTGAGTAAACGGACAAGTATGCGCCTTGAAACGCCAACGAAAACATATACGCGAAGCGTTAGTAATTTTGTTCTACCTGCATATGGAATAAGTTAGGATAAGAAAATGTACAACAAAAGATTGACATGAAAAAAATAGCAATAGTAATAGTTTTAGTTACATTAATTTTAAGTGTTTCGAAAGCTCAAAAGTATGATATTTCATACGGCCCTGTTTTAGGATTAAACACATCTTTCATGAATTCCAAAGCCTCAATTGATTATAATTATCCGTTTAATGAACTTGACAGAAATATCGTTTTTAACAAGTCCGGTAAAATAGGTTTTGGTTATCAAATTGGCATATATTTTAAAATACAGCCAAAAGAAAATAGGCTAAATTTAGAGTCCAACATTCTGGTTGTTTCATATAATAACTCTTATTCTATTTCTGTTTATTATGAATCTTATTATCGAACTCCCTGGAGGATACCTGTTGACAATTGGATACCAGAGACAGAAACAGAATCTTTACAAAATGAATTTAGTATTATTACAATCCCCCTGATTTTAGGTTATGACATAGTTCAATCTGATAATTATAACATTATGCTATTATGTGGCTTATCACCCAATATTACCATGAAAAATAACCAGGTAAATGTGGGCGTTAATTTTAACGAAAATCATCTATATAAAGATTTCTTTTTAAGCTATCAGACAGGGATAAAATTTAGGTTTAACAAAATTAATTGTATGTTAAAATATGAGAGCAGCTTAAACTTTCAAGAAACAAAAAGTCGAGATTATTTTCCTTTGGAGATGAAAGTTGAGAAATTATATCTGAATATTTTTAGTATCTCAGTTGGGTATAACCTTAAGTAAAACTTGCTATAACAGTAAAAATTAAAATATAAACAGATGATGATAAATTTATTTCAATAACATATATCAAGTATGGAAAAAGAACAAATCAAAAAGGCAATAATAGAATACTATCATAAAGGGCATGTTCAATCTGACGGAGAACTTTACAGGGAGATATTGCATGAAGCCTGGAAAATATTATGGATTAACGAAGAAGGAAAAATAAAATCTGCAGATAAAGAAGAATATATATCATGGTACAAACCCGAAGATAAAAATGACAGCCTGGAGTGGAAAACTGAGTTTTATTATATTGATATATCGGGGAATATAGGATCTGCTAAAATCAAAATTTCAAATCAAGAATTTGGATACATAGATTACTTTAATTTAATGAAAGAGAATGGTAAATGGTGGATAGTAAATAAAATATCAAGAAATTTAGGGGATGATGAATAAAAAATCCAACAGGTGAATTAGGCATCGAATGAAAAAACTTATATTTGAAATTGTTAAAATGTAGATTAAGGGTAACTGGTACTCCCATGAATTAGCCGGACGCAACCTAAAACTCACTATAAATAAAAACAATAATGATTATGAAAATAGTGATTCTTCTATTTGATAACTTTACTGCACTTGATGTGGCCGGGCCTTATGATGTATTGAATAAATTACCAAATTCAAAGGTGCATTTTGTTGGCTTTGAAAAAAAAGAGTACAAGGACACCCATGGATTAACAATTTATGCGGATTATTCAGCAGATGATATTTCTCAAGCTGATATTGTATTGATCCCGGGAGGAGCAGGTATTGATAGTCTTTTAAAAAGAAAAAATTATTGATTGGCTTCAACGCATCAATAGTACAACAAAATGGACAGTTTCGGTGTGTTCGGGTTCATTACTTTTAGCACAAGCTGGATTATTAAACGGTAAATATTGCACAACACATTGGAGACGTAAAGATCAATTAGCGAAATATGATGTAACTATAAAAAACGAGAGATATGTTCAGGATGGCAAAATAATTACTTCAGCAGGAGTTTCGGCAGGAATAGATATGGCATTATATCTGGCCAGCAAGATTGCCGGAGAACAATTTGCCAGGATAGTTCAGCTTGGGATTGAATATGATCCGCAACCTCCATTTGATTGTGGATCACCGGATAAAGCACCTGAAGAAATGGTAGATAGATTAAGAAAATTAAAATAGGCAGCGCCCAAATAAAATTTTTTCTTCCCCGGGAATATTACTCGTATGTAAAATCAAAAAGTTCTTTCAGACTAATATTAAATTCCTTTGTTAAGGCATCTAACCAGCTGATACGAGGATCTTTTATGCCATTCTCTACTTTGCTTAAATAAGCCTGGTCAGTATTGAGCAGATCCGCCATGTGTCTCTGACTCAGGTTCTTTTCTTCACGGAGTTCTCTTATCCTTTTACCCAGAGAACGAAGTAATAGATCATTTCTTTTATTATACATTATATTGAAGCCTAAAGAAACCATAATCTAAAAATATTTCAAATAAATTGATGCCTTAGTAGACATACTTTTATATTTTTGCATTGTCTTAATAAAAATAATATGCCCTTGAACCACAAAATTACCACAATTGATTTTACGACGGAATATATATGTGAAAGGGTGGGATGGCTTATTGTTGTGAGATCACCGCGATTACCAGGTTCGGATAGGCACAAGCCCTCGTTCTTTAGTGATAAGTGAATATCAAGTAAAAAAGCTGAAAACTATGTTTAACCAGGCAGGAGACAAAAATAGTAACTACAAAACAATATTGGTGGTTGAGGATGATTACACGTCAATAGAATTGTACAAAGAGATATTTTCATTTTTTAAAACCGTACATGTTATGTATACAAAATATGGCAAAGAAGCAATAGAACTTTTTACTTCCTGCCGGGTAAATTTAGTAATACTGGATATTAAGCTCCCTGATATTGACGGAATAGAAGTATTAGAGTTCGTTAAAAGTATTTCAAGTGTACCTGTTATTGTTCAAACAGCACACACAAAACACCTATATTTCTACAGGGCAAAACAAGCGGGATGTGATGAATATATCGCCAAACCCATAAATATTGGCGAAACTATAGCATTAATAAATAAATACATGAAATGAACAGCCCTCATAATACTAATAACCCAGGTTAAGAAAACCATGAAATTTTGAAAGAAACAGGAAAGTTATTTGATAAATATTAGTATTAGATAGAAAAAGGAATATTCAAGATATAAAAAAGAGAACTGATGTTGATTAATAATATATAATAATATATAATAATTAAATCATATCAGTTTTTTTTATACTTATATTTGAAATTGTAAAAATGTAGATAAGAGTATCCGTTACTCTTATGAATTAATTATATGCAGGCCTTAAAAAATAGAATTGTGAAAAGAATTAGATTATTGATAATTAACCATATAACTTAATTACTAATAAAATGAAACAAGCATGATTAAAATAATTACTCACATAATAATATATTTTATTTG
>CAZWGG010000309.1:0-6724 GCA_964633305.1 uncultured Bacteroidales bacterium | reverse complement strand
AAAATCCAGTGTCCTTTTCTTTAGTTTAGATTTTGTAAGGTTAGAAATTCGTAAGGCAGATTTATTTATGTCTTTTACCAAAAAATTCTTGCCATTTTCAGTGGGTTCAAAAACTAAAACCCCACTGTTAATATTCTCAAAAAGTGATATATACCTTTGTTCACTTTCAATGAGCTTTGATTCCCATTCCTTTTGTTTGCTTATTTCGGTTGCTATAATTATAAATGCATTGAGCTCATTATTATGCAATAGAGGGGCTACACGGTTACTATACCATTTTTTAACTTTATTTTCAACTATAACATTCTCGAATTGTGCCGTTTCCCCTGTTTTATAAACTTTTACGAAACATTTTATAGCCTCTTTTTCAAAATCCGGTGAAATAAATTCAAAAATATTTCTCCCTTTAATTTCTTCAATATCGTCCTTAATAAAGGACCGGTTTAAAAATTTAATGTTATAAACCAGGTCAACAATAATGATAAAGTCGGGGGCAAAGTCAAATAAAGTCCTTAATTTTTCTTCACTTTTACGTAGGGCCTGTTCGGATTCTTTCCACGGTGTAATGTTTTGCCCTATAAGTAGCAGGGCTGGTTTATTGTTATAATAGTATGGGATGGATGATAGATCAATTAATACTTTTGTTCCATCAAGTTTTATTAGTCTAATTTGAGCAGACTCATGACATTTATTTTTGAGTAAACGCTGAAACTTATAATTAATTTTATCTAAATCTTCCGGGTCGATAAAATTATTATATTTCATTCCGGTAATTTCTGAAGCCTGGGTAAAACCTAATAATTTTGCGCCTGCAGGATTGGAAAAAACAAATTTATTATCCACGATAATTAGGATAGCATTTAAAGAAGAATTAATTAAATTAATATATCTTTCCTCACTCGTTTGTAAGGCTTTTTTTAAATTATCAAGTTCTTTCTTTTCTTTTTGAAGTTCATTATTTTTTGCTCCTAATATGTTTACCTGGCGTCTTAATTCTGTAAGTTGCTTATGATAATAATCATCTGAAGTGTTTTCAATTATCGGTTCATTAGATTTAATTGTTTGTTTTGATGATTTCTTGTAGGTAACCATACCTGGTTATTTCATGTTTTCCATTCAATATACAAAATTTTTTTATACGTTTTGCAAATACATCAATAATTTTTACTTCATAAATCATTTCGTTCACTTCATTTTTCTATAAAATAAGACAGGGCAAATTTTTGATCAAGATTATGGAAGCCCTAAGACCGAAGGAAGTTCCGTAAGTTCAGAAGTCATCAGAATGGAGAGACATAAGAATTTAATAATACATTTATGAATATTAGTATATTATGTGGAAAGAAAACGATGAGAATTTGAAGATTTTAAGCCAGAAAATAGAGGAAGTAGTCGAATTCAGTCTTCGGGCCTTGGAGCTTCGGACTTCCAGCAAAGTATATCATAAATTATTTAAAAGAGGTTATCTGTTTAAGTCTCACGATTTTTCAGATAGCCTCTAATTTGATTTAAGCTTTAAAGGTGTTTATATGTACTAAGGAAACACATAACCTTCTCGTTTATAATAATAAGGCCTCTGGCCACCCCAGTCATATATCTGACAGAAAATAAGCTCATTTTCTGTTAGTCTGGCAATCCTGAATTCTTCGGCATCACCTTCCTGGTTAAGCAAAGTTATCCCCTGGGGTTTAAAAAAGAAAGTAACGGTGTCCAATGAAAATAAACCTGTGGTTGAAACACCGGCAGATGCATTATATACGGTTAGGTGCGTTGCACCATTCAAGTCAAACGAAAGTGATCCAGGTGTAACATCGGATGATTGCCACCAATCATAACCACTAAGCCAGTTCCAGTTATCATCCAAATAAGTTGAGGCAGGATCGTATGGTCCAACACCGGTAAGGTTTCCATTGGCTTCTGTATTATCAGTGGCCCATACCCATGTTTTACCGGTTCCATTACCTGTTAATAACTCCCAGTATTCATGTGCAAAAAATACAGGGTCATTTTCGCTGACAGCAATAGCAACACTATCTACCACCGGGCCATTGGCTGTGTATGCATAGTATTTTATATTATGATTACCGGCGAATGGGATAAGAATTGTATCAATTGGTTTATTTGATACACCACTTCCATAGTCCCAGAAAGGTATAACTTTCTCCGTTAAAGACTCAAGGTATACTACGTTGTCATAACCCTGTTGTTGGGTTACTGAAAAATTAAGATCCAAACTAACGCCAACTACAGGAATATCTAACCTGTCTTCTTCAGGTTCCAAGCATGAATTAAGAGCAACACAGGCTAATATTGTCGTAACAAATATTTTAGTTTTTTTCATAATAATAATTTTTAAAATTAATTTTCAAAACCCTGGTTCTGTTCAATTATATCATTCATCAACCTTATTTCCGAGGGTGGAATCTGGAACAAACCTTTTACCTCTGCCGCCCTGTTTCCGTCAATATCAAAACTTTCCAGGTCAATGCTGGAATGAGCAGGATCGTCGTTACCAACTGCCTGTATCAAGACATCAAAACTTGTTCCGCACTGGCGTAATAAATCCCAGTATCTTTTCCCTTCAAGGGCTAATTCGAGACGACGTTCATTCATTATATCCTGGAGGGTAGGGCTGGCAATGTCGTAGCTATCATCTGTAACAAGATACGCCCTTCTTCTAACCCTGTTCAAGTAAATAGCTGCCAAGGGATCCCCGAGATGCAGTTCTGCCCCTATCAAGAGTACATCGGCAAAACGTACATCCTGAAAGTCTTCATCATTATCCCACTGCCAATCGTTAGAACCTGCATCTTCAGCCTCGTTTTGGCCTGGTGTAAAGCAACGGGGAATATTCTTCTTCCAATTATAACCGGTAAATTGTCTTTGGTCACTGTTATCATAAGTCAGTCCTTCTCCTGCCCAATCAATAATAGTGGCACTTCTTCGTGAATCTGCAGCGTTGTAAGCATTCCATAAACCAGGATTAACGGTACCAAATCCCCAGCCATGTCCATAAGGAGGAGCAGGTGTTTGCCTAGGACCAATCATTCTATACCAATATCCACCGCCGTGTTCTGTATTAGCCAAATTAACCAGATGATACTTAATTGCAAAAACCGATTCCGGGTTTCCTTCACCTACATAGGTATGGCCAAGTGAGTAAGAAGACGCCCTCCATAACATGGCAAAGGTGTCAACTAAAGTATGCCCGCTGTTATTGATCAAATCATCAATATAGTTGGTTGTTTCCTGCTTTGTAATTACACTACCTACTGATGTCTGGTTATAATAACCTGTGTAAAATAGGAACACCTTTCCAAGATAGGCTTCTGCTGCCCATTTTGTCACACGTCCCTGTTCCGAATCTGTATAAGTAACATCAGGTAAATTATCAGCCGCGTATTTCAAATCATTCATAATAAATGAATAAATATCTTCGGCCGGGGCTCTTGGAAAGTTTTCTCCTGGTTTTACGGTCCTTGTAATAAGTGGGATTTCACCAAACATTTTGGTCATGTAGAAATAATAATAAGCCCTGAGAAACCTGGCTTCGGCTTGTATCTGTACTTTCATAGTAGTATCGTTTTCCCAGTCAACTTTGTCCATGTTTTCAAGGAGAACATTTGCCCGGCAAACTCCTGTATAACCTTGTTTCCAGGGACCTTCATTGGCATTATCTTCCAATCTGGGTTGAAATCTGTCCCACCTGCTAAATCCATCATCATCTGTTTTGCCACCTCCGCCAAAACAATTATCAGAAGCTATTTCTGAAATTAAATTGAAATTATCCCAATCAGGCCAAAGCAATACATTATAAACTGCAACAAGTCCTTGTTGTAAATCTTCCTCTGTTTCGTAAAAAGACGCGATAACCTTCTTAGTTGTGGGGGTTCTGTCGATAAAATCTTCACTACATCGAACAAAAGACAATGCTATTATTATAATTATTAATATTTTTTTCATCGTTTGCAATTTTTTAGAATTTAACATTTACACCAATAAGATATGTTCTGGGGCTTGGATAGAAACCTATATCAATCCCGGATGCAAATTGATCATTCAAGGAGCCTGAAGCATCATAGGTTTGAGCGAATCCAACTTCGGGGTCCATACCATTATATTTGGTAAAAGTAATTAGATTAGTTGCCGAAACATAAAGCCTGAATTGTTCAATAGGCAAGTCTTTCATCAATGATTGTTTAAAATCATAACCGATATTTACACTCTTTATTCTCAGGAAACCTGCATCATGAACATACAAGTCAGAAAACCTGTTCCAATTCTGGTTTGCATCATTACCCATGGTAGCTCTGGGAATTCTGTCAGATGTTCCCGGACCTGTCCATCTCTCAAGATATTCTGTGGTATAGTTGTTAAAATACCGTGCAATTTCCCTTTGACTTTGTACAACTTGATTACCCTGTTGTCCCTGTATATTCATCAAAAAATCAACGCCCTTAAAGGCAAGAGCAAGATTTACCCCGTAGATAATATCGGGGTTTGGGTCACCGATCATTGTCTTATCATCATCGTTAATAACCCCGTTTAAATCACGGTCGACAAATTTCACATCGCCTGGCAATGCATTTGGCTGAACAATCCGCCCGTTATTTACATATGCAGCAATTTCTTCCTCACTCTGGAATATCCCGTCTGTTTCAAATCCCCAGAAATAACCTACCGGATATCCTTCTTCCACACGTGATACTTCTGCTGAACCATTAAATAAGAAATTTGAAGAGCCATGAATAACACCTTCGGAATTGGGTATATCTGAAACCACATTTTCGTTATATGCCAAGTTTCCGCTAACATTCACGGAGAGATTGTCAAAATTCTTTATATAGCCTAACTGAACTTCCACACCTTTATTGGTCACATTACCTCCGTTTATATAAGGTAATTTGGATTCGAGAGATAATCCCAAAATGGCGGGAACCGGAACATTTACAATCCAATCTTTACTGGTCCTGTTATACCAATCGAAAGAAAGGCTGAAACTATTCAGAAACCGTGAATCGAAACCAATATTGGTTTGTGTTGAAGCTTCCCATTTTAAATCTGGATTAGGAAGAATATCAGGAGAATAGCCTGTCATTTTAGTTTCACCTGCACCAAAATAGTAGTACCTGTCATTTAAAACCACCGTTGCCATAAATTGATAAGCATCAAAAGGCTCAAGTCCATTCTGTCCCCAGCTTCCGCGTATCTTTAGAAAATCTAACCAACTCGCTGATTCGAGAAATTTTTCATTCGAAATTACCCATCCTGCAGAAAAGGCAGGGAAGTATCCAAAACGATAGTTCGGGCCAAACTTCGAAGACGCATCTCTTCTTAATGAAACCGTTGCCATATATTTTTCACTATAGTTATAGCTTAACCTTCCGAAATAGGAGTATCTTGAATCGCCTTTTCCACCATCGCCATTCAGTTTAAGGCCATCACTGGTATTAGTTGCATTACTAAGTAACGCATGCCCAAAATCATTAAATGTAACATCACTTTGTTCTGTTACGATTGAAAATAACCTGTTATCCTGAACATTCATTCCTATTAAGGCTAAAATATTGTGTTCTCCGAAATATTTCTGATACGATAATGTATTATCATAATTGTATGAAAACCTCCGGTAACTTTCCTGCTTTACCTTTGAAGTACTATTAAAATCTGTTGCTGTTAGTTGATAAACCGGGTTAAATTCCCTATATGTTTCGATATCAAGGTTCATTCCAAAATCTGTTTTGAATTTCAAACCTCTGATTATTTCAGCTTCAGCATAAATATTTCCTATCAACAGGTCATTCTGTCTTTCGTTAAGATGATTATATTTCAGGTTTCCTAAAGGGTTGGTATGGTCAGGAGTAAATGTTGACCTGCCATAACCATCATCATAGGCAGTATCGTAAACAGGAAACAACGGATTAACTTGTAAAAAGTTTCTTACCGTGTTATCATAAATATTTCCAATCCCGACACCGCTCCTGCTAATACGGGTATATGCAAAATTTTCACCGGTTGTAAAAATTTTTGAAAGCTTTTGTTGGGTATTTACACGAAAACTATAACGTTCGTATTCCGATTTACCTTTTGGACCTATGATTCCTTCTTCTTTCAAATAAGACAATGAAGCAGAGTAAACCGATTTTTCGGTACCACCGGAAACACCTAAATGATGGCTCATGGTAGGTGCATTTTTCCTAAAAAGCACATCTTGCCAGTCTGTATCGTATTCCAAATTATTTATATCTTCTAATGTGAAAAATGGTAATTGCCCTGAGTTTATAGCAGCTTCATTTTGGTATAAAGCATATTCTTTTGCATTAAGCATAGGCACTTTACGATATTGGTTTGCAACACCATAATATGCATCATAGGTTACTTTTACTTTTCCAGCAATCTTTAATGCTTCCTTGGCCTTTGCTGCCATGGCCCTCTTCCTTTCGGCTTCCTTTGCCTTGTCTACGTCCTTTGCCGTTGGCTCCTTGACACCGAGCTTTGAGAAAAGGCCGCCCTGCTTGTATGCGGCTATCACTTCCTCGTCCGTCGCGTTCTTCTTTATCTTGACGGTCTCCGGGGTCGGCTCGACATGGTATATGCTGCTCTTCCTTCTCTTGACGCTTGTCACGGCCTTGGGGCCGGTCACAAGAACCATCCCGTCTTCCATGACGTCAACGATGACGCAGTACTTCCCTGCCTCCCTTCCGGCAGTCTTTACGCAAACCCT
>CAZWGG010000308.1:0-6777 GCA_964633305.1 uncultured Bacteroidales bacterium | reverse complement strand
TGCCTGCCAGAAAACTCCGATTTTTTAAAGTCTTTGATAAGAAAACGTCAAAGACGAGACTTTCGAAGCCTTGAAAATGAGGAGTTTACTGATTGTAAATGACTATTTTCAAGGCAAGAATAACGCAGTATTTGGCGTTTTCTTGCAAAGACTAACTACTAGTGACAAAATGGTCTCCATATTCAAGGACTACGAAATTTTAAATAATGATGCCGCGAAATCAGCTATAACTATACAAAATATGTTGACCATGTCTGCAGGACTTGATTGGGATGAATGGTCTGTACCTTATGGCAATACAGGCAACAGCCTGACTGACATGTACAATTCAACAGATGACTATATTTCTTATATTTTGAATAAACCTGTTATTGAAACGCCCGGAACAAAGTTTACATACAACAGTGGTATATCATTTCTTTTAGGAGCAGTACTTCAAACAGTTAGTAATGAAAAAGTGGAAAACAATTCTATTCGCGAGAAGAATTATTACCAAAGGGCTAATACAATGCTCGCGATCATAAACAATGATTGATAGCAAACCGGTACACTCTCCCCTACTCTCTCGTTACAATAACAAGCTATTACATTGGAACATCCAGTATTAATAACTCACTATCGGCATTTGTCCGGATATTGATCTTATTAGTTTCCCACACGCCTAAACCGTCGCGCTTTTTGAGTAGTTGATCGGCAATAGTTGCTTCACCGGAGATAAGAAACACATAAAGCCCGTTCTTGGTATTTTTTGTAGTATACTGTATTTCAACCCCTTTTTCAAGATATCCTTTTAAAAGCCATGCATCTTGCTGTATGTACAATCCTTTTTCATAGTCAGGATTTACCAAAACCTGAAGATTATTATGAAAATCGTCAGGATTAAATTTTCCCTGGTCATACCGGTTGTGAAGATTCTCTGCTCTCGGGTATATCCATATTTGTAAAAAGTTAGTTTCTTCTTCCTGCAAATGATTGTATTCCGAGTGAGTAATACCTGTCCCGGCCGACATAACCTGTACCTCATTCTCCCTGATTACCGAAACATGCCCCATGCTGTCTTTATGTTCCAAAGCACCTTTTAGTACTATCGTTATAATCTCCATATTATCATGAGGATGTTTACCAAAACCCTGGGCAGGTTTAATAAAATCATCATTTAATACACGTAAAGTCCCAAATCCAAGGCGTTCGGGGTCATAATAGCGTGCAAAGCTGAATGTATGGTAAGTGTTAAGCCACCCATGATCAAAATACCCCCGTGTATCTGATTTATGCAAAACTGTTTTCATATCGATTTTTTTCATTATAAGCATTAAAAAATGAATTTTGTTCAACACATTATATCATTTATCCATCAGAAATAAAAAATTAAACCTGGTAAGTGATACTATTAAGTTGCTTCAGCTTTATTTATGATAATTGCAGATTATGGGCCTAAAATCAATTATTATATCTTTTTTCACGGGTAAACATGAGGTAATCCATACGGTGTATCTTAGATTCTGTAAATAAACAAGTTCTTGGCTACCCGTATTATGAAGGATGGATAACTATAAAAGCGGCCCTGATATTCTTGACTACCTGGTCATTGGTGTAAGCAGGTTTGATGTCATGTAATAGCAAATTGGGTTGATTTTGCTGTTGGATATAGGGGTGTAAAAGGTTGTGAGTAGAATAAGTATTCCTTACCAAGTATTCAGAACTTCCTGAACTGACTTTATTATTCCTCTCGATGAACTTTTTATAAATGAAATTATCTCTTTTTTTTCGTCCGAGTCGTCAATCTCACTTTCAATATGCTCAATAGCCTGGCTGGTATTTAACCCGTTTTGATAAATAATTCTGTAAATGCTATGAATATTATCTATCTGGACTTTTGTAAAATCTCTCCTTTTCAGACCTACATAGTTAATTCCATGATATTGAACCGGAATACCCGCAACTTTCACATAAGGCGGTACATCGGATAAAATCCCGCTCATTCCGGAAACAAAAGCATGTTTTCCTACTTTGCAAAACTGGTGAATAGCAGTCATACCCCCAATAGAAGCCCAATCATCAATTTCAACTTCACCACCTACCTGAACACTATTGGATATTATACAATTATTACCAATAATACAATCGTGTGCTACATGCGAGTATGCCATAAATAGGCAGTTATTGCCTATTTTTGTAACATTTTTGGCAAATGTTCCTTTATTTATTGTTGCATATTCACGGATAGTAGTATTATCTCCTATTTCAACAGTGGTCTTTTCTCCATTATACTTTAAATCTTGAGGAATAGCAGCAATAACTACTCCTGGAAATATTTTACAGTTTTTACCAATTCTTGCACCGTCATATATGATAACACCTGACCCAATCCAGGTGTTTTCTCCAATTTCTACATCTTTTTCTATTTTGGTGAAAGAATCAATGGTTACATTTCTTCCTATTTTAGCATCCGTATCAACTTCTGCTTTTAATGATATTTTTTTACACATTATATAAATATAACACTTTTCACTACAAAGATTAAATATTTTTTTGAGGTATTATCAAAAAAGTAATGTGAATAACTTATTTCTATTCGTCACAAAAATTATTATCGTTTTAATAATATTGTGTTATACAAAGCCATAAGGCCAGAATTAGTTTAGTCTGCAAGCCCTGAAAAATTTTGTTTTATAAATTTATTTAAATTCATTTTAAATAGCATTTTATTCAAAAAAAAATTCTATCTTCGTGCGTTATTTTTAATTAGACTAAGTTATGGTTTCAGAAGAAACAAAAGAAACTGTAAAAAATATTTTCACAACTTACCTGGAAAAGAAAGGGCATAGAAAAACCCCTGAACGGTACGCTATTTTGGATGAGATATATTCAAGGGAGGGTCATTTTGATATAGAAACGCTATATATCTTTATGAAAAACAAAAATTACAGGGTTAGCCGTGCCACTTTATACAACACTATCGAGTTATTATTAGACTGCAACCTGGTAGTGAAACATCAATTTGGCAAAAACATAGCGCAATTTGAAAAAGCTTATCAATGCATGCAGCACGATCACCTTATTGATATTGAAACAGGAAAGGTCGTAGAATTCTGTGATCCGAGAATGCAGGACATTATCAATACTGCCTGTGAACTTAATGGATTCAGTCCTTCACACCATTCATTATATATCTACGGAAAAAAAAAGAAGATACCAACAGCAAAAAGAAATCCTAAAATTTCGTGAGAATTACCCTGCTTGAATTTTCATCAAAACACTTAATATTCTAGTGCTTGAAAATTATTAAATCATTTTCTAAAAAATATTTGTACCTTGCAGGGTTTTTGTTTTTGAACCCAAATTTTACACATGAAAGTAGATGTTTTATTAGGCCTGCAATGGGGCGACGAAGGTAAAGGTAAGATAGTAGATGTATTAACTCCAAGGTACGATATAATTGCCAGGTTTCAAGGTGGCCCAAATGCTGGCCATACACTTGAATTTAATAATATAAAACACGTATTACATAATATCCCATCCGGAATATTTCGTGACCAACAGGTTAATATTATTGGAAATGGTGTGGTTATTGACCCAATAATTTTTAAAGAAGAAATTGAATCAATAAATAAATTAGATATTGACTTAACCAAAAAATTGTTTATTTCAAAGAAAGCACATCTTATACTTCCTTCGCACCGGATTCTTGACGCTGCATCTGAAGCATCGAAAGGTAAAACTAAAATTGGTTCAACGTTAAAAGGTATTGGCCCCACCTATATGGACAAAACTGGAAGAAACGGTTTACGGGTTGGAGATATTCTTGATGAAAATTTTAGGGAGAAATATGAATTCCTTAAATCAAAGCATAAAGATTTACTAAAATTATATGATTTTAACTATAATATTGAAGAACTTGAAAATGAGTGGTTTTCAGGAATTGAAATAATTAAGCAGTATAGCTTAATTGATAGTGAGCACACTATCAATAATTACATCCTTAAAAACAAAAAAATTCTCGCAGAAGGAGCGCAAGGGACATTGCTTGATATTGACTTTGGTTCATATCCGTATGTTACTTCTTCCAATACTATTTGTGCAGGAGCTTGTTCAGGGTTAGGAATTGCTCCTGGAAAAATCGGTGAAGTATACGGAATTTTCAAAGCTTATTGTACACGTGTTGGCAGCGGGCCTTTTCCCACCGAACAAGAAAATGATACAGGTGAATTATTGCGTAAAAAAGGATTTGAATACGGAGCTACAACAGGGAGGCCTAGAAGATGCGGTTGGCTTGACCTGCCTGTTTTAAAATATTCAATTATGCTTAATGGTGTCACACAATTGTTTATGACAAAAGCCGATGTATTATCAGGCTTTGATACCATAAAAATTTGTACAAAATATAAAATTAAAGATCATGAAGTTGAATATCTTCCATATTGTTTGAATGATATAACCAAACCGGTTTATACGGAATTAAAAGGCTGGAATCATGATATATCTTTCGTTAAATCACCTGACGATATGCCCGTAGAGTTAAAAGATTATATAAAATTTATTGAAAATGAAACAGGTGTCCCTGTTAGAATTGTTTCGGTTGGACCCAACCGAAACCAGATTTTATTTATGAAATAGAACTCCTCGCTTGTAAAAATAACCCTCATTAGGTTTGTTTGTTAGGCAATTCCAGGCCGAAACCTGAAGATATATCTTCTCTTTTCAACAATATGGCAAATAATAATCCAACTATACCTAACAAACTTAACATTAATACAGAGTTTGTATAATCTAGTGGAGTTAATACCTGGATATATAAATCTTCATTTTTCCAATTAAAATATTTTCTGTTTGCAATACCAACCTTCCCAGAACCCAGTAAAATTGAACTATTATCTAACTTTTTATGCACCTCGCTCCAAATAATTTCACCCCCAGAATGTTTTAACCGAAGTAATATTTTAAATGAGGCTTTTTTTCCCAGATTATCACTTAATAGGTTGTCATCAATTTTTACCTTTAAATCTTTATTGAGTTTTACTTTTGCTGAATATACCTCCTTTTCAAAATCATTACTAAGCTTTATTACTTCAATATAAACTGTATCGCTAAATATTTGCATGTTATGAATATCGGCATATTGAATTTCGTCTCCCATTCCAATCGATATTTCAAATTCTCCCAGGCTATCAGCATGGGTATTATGAGACTCACTCCAAATAATGGGCCCACTTAATTCATTTTTATGAACTAAAATTTTAACTTTTAATTTCTTACAACGTGGCTTGCCTGACTGTTTCAGATAAAGTCCTTTATAATCAAAACCATTTTCAATAATTTTTTTACTATTAGCAGGGGATAACTCATTAGCATAAGAAGGATTGGATTTATCAAGAATAAATCCAATAATAATTGGAAATATCCATAAACCTATATTTTGAACAGAAAACATAAATCCGTATGCAGTACCTATCTTTGTGGTATCAACAATTTTGGCCACAGATGGCCACATTGCTGCAGGAACTAATGAAAATGCTATACCAAGTAAAAACATGGGCAGATAAGGCGAAATGTTTGTGAAGGTAAAGGATAAGTGTGATAATATTAATAATACAGAGCCATATATCATTATTGATGCACTTTTTCCCCTGTAATCGGCAAAAAGGCCGAAAAGAGGAGTAAAGATAATTGTCCCGAATGGCAATATTGCTGTTATTATTCCACTTAGCTCACCACTCAAACCAAACTTATTCTCGAGCATATCTGTGGCATATTTAAGGAAAGGAAATACAGCCGAATAAAAAGTAACACACAATAAAGTAATATAAATAAAAGATGGTATTCGAATTATTTTTACAATATCAGATATACGGAATTCATCTTCTGGATCACCTGTTGAACGTGCTTTGCCTTGCCGATCTATAAACACATCAAAAACTATATAAATAAGATACGCTATTAAACTAATTATTAACATACTTGCTCCTAACCAAATTGCACGGTTCCATGGTAGCTGTTCGGCCAGCTTACGAGAAAAAAGAAAAGCTATTAATGTACCCATACGGGCTATTGAGATGTTTAATCCTAATGCAAATGCCAATTCTTTTCCTTTAAACCACTTTACTACAATCTTTGTAATAACTACTATGCTGGTTTCCGCACCTAATCCAAATAAGAAATAGCCAAGTGACATCATTTTAAGCGAGGGAGAATATGCCAGAAGAAAAGAATTGAAAAATGAGTAACCAAAACCACCTTCATTAAAAAATGCCGTTGATCCATAATAAGTAAGCAATGACCCAATTGCCATAAATGCTATAAAAATAAAACCTGTAATCCTAATGCCAATTTTATCAAGGATTATCCCACCAATTATCGCCATAAAAAGAAAAACATTGGGAATAGAGTAAGTTGAAACCAGGAAACCGTATTCAGAGTTTGAAAATCCCAGTTTTTCCCGAAGTAAAGACTGAAGAGGAGATAAAACATCGTAAAAAAAATAGTTAGCCGCCATTATCAAACTTATAATGATTAATACCGACCAGCGAACAAGATTTGAATCACGTAATAATTTTTGAGACATTGATTAAACTATTTTGTTTCATTAACAAAGAAATGCTTTATTTATGAAACGGCAATAATAATTTTATAGATTTATCAACTAACCAAAAGTTTTTCTTTAGAATATTATTTATTTTAATTCATTATAAATAAGCGCAAGAATAAACAATTTATCCTGTATGAATTTGCATGAAGTTTATTTTTTAAAAATATATTTACATCTTTGCATGCCTTATA
>CAZWGG010000307.1:0-6789 GCA_964633305.1 uncultured Bacteroidales bacterium | reverse complement strand
CTAATTAGAGAAAAACTTTTTTTTGTATAATTAGAACCTTTAGAATAATTGAAAAAGTTAAATCAACCATGCTGGGACAATCCAATTACTTTTATCAATAGGAATTAAATCATTTGAAAGACAAATAATACTTCCATTCCCCACATTTATACTAGTATTCGAAAAAACATTAAAATGTTTTATTGCATCCTTTGTAGGATTACTACTTTTCTTTATTTCAATAGGATATAATGTATTATTTTCATATATAATAAGGTCAATTTCTCTTTGATCTTTATCACGATAATAAAAAATGGGTGGTCTTTTACCCAAATTACAATAACTTTTAAATATTTCACTTACAACCCATGATTCAAAAAATGCACCTGACATTGCACCTGCTTCTAGTACTTCTGCACTTGTCCATTTAGTAAGGTAAGCACAAAGACCAGTATCGAGAAAATACATTTTTGGAGATTTAATAATCCTCTTTAAAGCATTATTAAAATAAGGCTCAACTATTGCTACAATTCCAGACGATACAAGGATAGATAGCCATTGTTTTGCTGTTGGTGCACTTATACCAGTATCCTTTGCCATATCACTATAGTTTACCATCTGACTTGTTCTAGCTGCAATACTTGATAAAAAACGTAGAAATGTAAGCTCATCTCCCACTTGAGTTAAGTCTTTTACATCACGTTGTAAATATGTTTGTACATATGAAGAAAAGAAAATGTCGGTACTAATGTTTTTATCTGCATATAGTGCAGGCATACTGCCTTTATATATTATTTCAAAAATTTCATTTAGTTTTAATGGCTTTGCTATTTTTAATTTACTCATTATTTTTTCAGGTTTTGTAGAGAAAGGTCTACTTTCTTGATTCATTAATTCATTGTTTGAAAGACCTAACATATTTAAGATTCCTACTCTACCAGCTAATGATTCACTTACATTTTTCATAAGATGAAACATCTGTGAGCCAGTAAGCCAAAAATCACCTTTTTTCATAGTTTTGTCTACATACATTTTTATATATGGTAATAGTTCCGGTGCATATTGTATTTCATCTATAATTACTGGAGGCTCGAATCTTTGTAAAAATAAGACAGGATCTGTAACAGCTAACTCACGTAATAGCGGATCATCAAGTGTAACATATTGACGATTTTCATCAGCGAGTTTTTTTAACATTGTAGTTTTTCCGACTTGTCTTGGCCCTGTAACCAATAAAACTGGAAAACTGCTTTGAATATTAAGTACTGTTTCTTCCATAGATCTCTTTATATACATATAATCACCTTCGACTAATCTAAAATTTAATTTTATTTTAGTTGAATATTTTAATTTTGTCAATATACTAGTTGTATCGAAAATTAATTAGAGAAAAACTTTGTTTTGTTCAATTAGATATAGAAATTGAGCTATTTTACAGTTTTTGTTTTTGAGTTTATGCTATTCACACATATTGTTAAAAATATAATTGGGCGTAGCCATAAATCCTAATTACTATAAAAACTTTTGTATAATTCTGTAAAATTTCTTGATATTTATAGGTTTTGATATGTAATCATCCATTCCTGATAGAATACATTTTTCTTTATCTTCTGTTGCTGTAGTGGCTATTATTGGAATACGTGTTCCTGTTTTTTTCTCTATTTCTCTAATTCTAGATGTAGTTTCAAATCCATCCATATGTGGCATTACTATATCCATTAGTATTATATCAAAAGTTTGTAGTTCTAGAATTTTAAGAGCCTCTTGGCCTTCTCTTGCTACATATGGATGCCATCCTTTCTTTTGAAGTAAATTAATAAATAAGATTTGGTTTATTACATCATCTTCAACCACTAATATTTTTACATCTTTACTGGATTTTCTGTGAATATGTTTTTCCATTAATACTCCTTATAGTTAGTATTATTAAGTTCAATTTACATAAAAAATCTTTTTTACAAATAATAAAAATATCATAATAACAAATCTTCATATTAAATTTTAGAGGAAACACAACTGTATTTTATCAAATTATCTAAAAAAATTCTAATTTTAGAAATGTCAATTGAAAGAGACTTTTAGTATTAAATCTTTCACTAATTATACAAAAAGAGATCCAACTTGGATCTCTTTTATCTTATCAATGAATTTAAATTATAAGAATTTTATTTTAGATATTATGCTTCTAATTTTAAAAGATCTTCTTTTATAAATTTTCCCTTTTTGTTTTTTATAAGAGCTAATAATCTTTGAGCTGAACCATTTGGTTTATTTTTTCCAGATTCCCAATATTCTACTGTAGAAATTGAAACCCCCATAATTTCCGAGAACATCTCTTGTGTACAATTAATTGATAATCGAATTTCTTTAACTTCAGAACCTTTAAAATTTGTAATTTTGGGAATAGATTTCCTTATTTGTGTCCTTAAATTCTTCTTTCCTTGTGCATGGTCGATTGCTTGTTTTAAACTTGTTTCAAGAGCTTTTCCAAAAGTTATATCTTCAAAAAAATTCTTTTCCACTTATATCCCTCCAATCTATAAAATAGCTTATTCTTCAACAACTTTCATAGATGCAGCTAATACGTTCACTAACCCTTTTAGGTTTTGTTTTTCTTTTTCAGTTAAATTTTCTTTTTCACTTTTTGGATATACAATTAATAAATATATAGTTTTATATATATCAAAATCTATGTAAATACATCTAATTCCACCGCTTTTACCCTCGTTATCAAGTTTCCATCTAACTTTTCTTACGTCAACTGTTCCCTTAACTATATATCCTCTTTCTGGATTTTCTAAAAGAAAATTTTGAAAATCTTTCAAATCGTCATCTGTTAGATTAAGTTTTTTCCAGTAATAATCAAAAAATTCTGTCATAACAAATTCTCTAGTCATTTAATTGTTCTCCTAGTATTTTAATATTAATCAGATTATATCGGGTATATTTATATTTTTCTCGATATAATCTGGCTAGTCAATTGTTTTTAAATTGAACTGAATATAATTAAAGGATGGGCTACACATACGGCCGGCAAAGGTATAGGTTTTAAACGCTTACCTATCATTATCTTTGTAGTCATCACCCTTTAGAAAATTATAACATTATTTTTCATAGAATATAATTGTACAACATAAATCTTTGATTCAATTAGTTTTTTAGTCAAGAAAGTTTATTTATAATTAGCTGTAAAATCATAAATATTATTTAGTTTGAATTCCTCAAATCCTGTCAACTGGGTTCTCTTTAAATAAGTTTTTAGTTTTTTTTTAATTCTTCATCATTTAGTTTTTTATTGTATTTAATTAAAAATTTATAACAATTAATAACATAATATTGTACAAATAAAATGATTTATATACAATAATTTTATATAAATTGATATTTTCTTTTATGGGGTGAGTAATTTGGAGAATAATAAAGATTTTATATACAAATTTGAACCCCTTTGGGGCAAATGGTATATTGATTCACTTATTGGAAAAGGCAATTATGGTAGTGTATATAAAATAAAAAGAGAAGATTGGAGTTATGAACAAATCTCAGCAGTAAAAGTTATCTATGTGACACCTAATGAAAATGACATCAAAAATCTATCATTAGAAAAGTTTGATGAAAAGTCAATCAAAAATTATTACGAAGATGTTGTTCAAAATATAATTAAGGAAATACAAATACTATATAAGTTAAAAGAATGCATAAATGTTGTATCATATGAAGATCATATGGTTATTGAAGGAGAAAATAATCTAGAGTGGATAATCTTAATAAGAATGGAATATATCACTCCATTATCAGAATATTTTTCTCATAATATATTCACCATAGAAAATATTATCCAGCTTGGTATAGATATAAATTCAGCTCTTGAGGCATGCAAAAAACAAAATATTATGCATAGAGATATCAAAGAGGAAAATATTTTTATATCTAGAGATAAAATCTTTAAACTTGGTGATTTTGGGATTTCAAGAGAACTTTTAAGAAGTTCAAGCATAACTTATTCAAAAGGAACTCCTTTTTACATGGCACCTGAATCATTTAGAGGAAATAAATATGATGAACGTGTTGACATATATTCACTAGGTATTGTTATGTATAAACTTTTAAATCATGGCAGAATGCCTTTCTTACCCTCTTACCCAAAAAATTTTACTGAAAAGGATAGAAAAATTGCTTTTGAAGATAGAATGAGTGGAAAATCATTAAGTCCTCCAGCATGTGGTGATGAAAACCTAAAAAATATAGTACTTAAAGCATGTATGTACAATCCAAAATATCGTTATCAGTCAGCGGTGGAAATGAAATCTGCATTAATAATATGTTTAAATACCTTATCTAATTCAAGAGAAACTATTAATAGCAATAGAAAAGATAGCATGTGTTTTGATAAATATTCAGAAAAATGTAATGAATTGGAAACAGAATTAATAAATAATGAATTTTTTTCAAGTAAAGGTTCCATTAATATTAAGGAAAAAAAGAAAAAAAATAATTTACTTTGGAATTTTAAACATTTTGTAAGAGATTATAAAAAATCATTCATCATTATTAGTAGTAGTTTAATTTTAATTATAATGTTCTTTTTTACTATATATAACCTTAACTTAGTAAAGGCACAAACATCAACACCAAATAATGATATAGTAAAGCCAACTAATACAAATGATAATAAAATAAGTTTCGAAAATACTCCTGTTGTTGATACAAATGAATTATATAAGAATGATGAAAATAGTTTTTTTGATATAGGTAAAAATGCCGATATCAATTCTATAAATGGTATTACAACTAATTCAGCTATACCTGAAACTAATAACTCCCCAACTGAAGTTAATTCAATTATACCTGAAAATGATGATTCCCTAACTGAACTTTTAACACCAAGTAATTTAGTAGATTCTCCAAAACCAACTGTTTTACCTTTTGCTGGGATATGGTCTGGCAACATTACAAATATTAATACCCAGAACATATATTATGTAAATATAACTATAACAAACCCTTCTGCAAATAATGTAAATATCAAAATTAGCAAGCAAAATGTTGAATCTGAAATAATAACTATTACAGAAACGGGAACTTCTGTGATTGAAGATGATAAAATAATTGTTATTACTAAATCCTATGTTGATGGCAAAATTTATTCTAGAAGCCAAGTTACAATTGTACTTAATAATCCAACTAATGCTAGTGTGAGAATTATTAGGAGAGTAAAAACTGCAAATGAAACAGTATCATATCAAGAATTTACAGGTAATTTAGAGAAATAGGCAAAAATAATAAGTCGATATTAGTGATAATCAAGATCAGCTTAATATTGCAGAAGGCAATGCAAAAAGGCCTCTCTGTAGCAATGGAACAGAAAACGGTAATAAGCATGTTAAATAATGGGATTTATCATTACAGCTTACTTATATCAAGTATTTCGAATTATAGATAACTAAATGTATTTTATATAAAATATTTGATTTCTTTTCATAAATGGGTTGAAAAATTGTCTTTTGATTAGATTTGAATAACTATAACTTAAGATAATCACTTCGAAACGCTAAAAATAAAGATTTGCTAAAAATATTTAGAATAACTTAAATTTTGTTTAATTAAGCAAATTCAAATCTTATGGAATATATTTTCCAGTAGGTTAAATAGTTGCTCTTTAGCTAATTTGAATAAAGTATAAATCATGATTAATAACGAAATTATAACAATATTCCATTATTTAACATGCTTATTACCGTTTTTTGTTCCATTGCTACAGAGAGGCCTAATTGAACAAAAGAAACATTTGATTAGCTTTAATTATACAAAAATAAATTCTTAAAATTGAAGATTAGATATGCCTAAATGTTTTTAAAAGAACTAAAACAGTTTTATAAACAAGTCTAAATAGATAAACATAGTCTATTAAAATATTTTTTTTGTGGAAAGTAACAATCTTATTAGATACAATTAGAAATGATCTTGTTTAACTAAATTTCGTTCATCTAATAATCCGTTTTTACAGCTTTTGTTTTTGCGAATTTACGAAATAAGTGTAATATAATTATTAATGAATTTAGTAATATATATGAATGCTCAATAAGTGAAGAGATATTTCAGGAAATCTTAAATTATGTGGTAATATTGACACAAGCTTTTATTAAAGGAGTATTATTATGAAAATTGCTATTAGTGGAGATTTAGGAAGTGGAATTTCAAGTGTTTCAAAATACACAGCTAAGAAACTTAATTATGAGTATTTATCCATGGGGAATATATTTAGAGATATTGCTAATAAAAAAGGTTTGACAATATTAGAATTAAATGAACAGGCACAAGGCGACAAAACAATTGATGAAGGAATTGATTTATCTCTAAGAAGAATGTCAAATTTAAGTGAAAACGTAGTTATAGATTCTAGATTAGCTTGGTATTTTGTTCACAATGCATATAAGGTATATATATCTGTTAATCAAACTATTGCAGCTAAAAGAATTATGAATTCAGATCGAGGCAACATTGAGAAATATACTTCTTTAGATGTTGCAATTAACGATCTTAGAAGAAGGTCTGAAAATGAAATAATAAGATATAGAGATAAATACAATATATTAATAAATGATATGAAAAACTATGATTTAGTTATTGATTCAAGTAATCTAAGTATTGCTGAAGTTGGTGATAAAATTTTAACAAGTTTTAATACACATAAAAAAGATTAACAAAAAAACATTTTGTAAGACAGTTAAAAAAATATATCAAAATGATAAAAACCTTATTTCAAAAAGCTAAATCTATAAAGTAAGCTCTTTAAAATAAGGTTTTTAT
>CAZWGG010000306.1:0-6802 GCA_964633305.1 uncultured Bacteroidales bacterium | reverse complement strand
CATCAATTTTTTTTAATCTTTCTTCTTTATTCAAAGAGTAAATATTGTTAAATAACTTATATGTCCCAAACGTATCCAGTTTATCAGTAATATCTGCAACCTCATAATTATTTATTTTAAACTTTTCTGCTACAAGTTTAGCATCAGGTAAGGTGGTTTCATTACTATCCTTATCAGGAAGAGTAAGTGCATAAATATTATCAGAAGGTACTGATTTGGTAATCAATGCAGCCACAACTGCTGAATCAATACCTCCACTTAAGCCAATTAGTACACCATCTTTTTTTTGCTTTTTCATTTCAGAGGCAATAAATGATGAAAGATTATCAATTATTTTATCCAACTGATTTTCTGACAATTTTGTAAATTTTAGTTTCATTTTCTTAAGTATTAATTAATATGACATTTTAAAATTATTTTTCTGTTAAGTTTTAAACTTTATGTTAACATTGAATTTTCAGTTGAAAATATGTTCTTAGATATTATATATTTATGAATTTTTGCATATGTTGGTAAAGAATAATTTACATTTTGAATAACATTATTTATTGTATTACCATCACAAAGCTCATTCTCAGGAACTATAATCGCTTCAATTTTTTTTAAATCATTGGAATAAACCATTGATTGATGAATAGAATTACTTTTATTCAGTTCGTTTTCAATATGTTCCGGGAATATCTTTTTTCCATTCGATAGTACTATCACATCATTTGCCCTACCATTAATATATAAATACCCCTCATTATCGAAATACCCGATATCACCTGTTCTAATAAAACCATCATTAAGAAACACGCTCTCGTTTTTTTCCTGAGACTCTTTAAAATAACTGCTTCCCCAACAGTATTTTCCCCTTACAAAGATTTCTCCATCTTTGTTAATTATTATTTCTTTATTTGGAAAAGGTTTGCCTACACTACCTAATTTGTAATCATTAGGGTGATTAAGTGTAATCAAACCTGTTTCATTAGTCCCGTAACCTTCATACAAAGGAATGCCTACATGTTCAAAGAATGTAAGTATGTCTCTTCTAATGGGAGCTGACCCGGTAACTAATAAGCGAATTTTACCACCAAGAAACCTTGTAACTTTTTCTTTCAACGAATTTCCAGCATTTTTAGTAAATGCGTTATAAATATTTTCAAAAAAGAATGGTACCGCAATTAATATAGTTGGTTTACATATTCTTAAAGCTAAAAAAACTTCTTCAGGCTTAACCAAAAGAATATTAAAGCCAAGAACAATTGCACCATACACATAACTCCTTTGACCAAAATGTGAAAAGGGAAGGAATAATATTATTTTATCATCCTGATTTATATTAAATAATCTCTGAATATTTATTAAAAAATCTTCAAGAGAATCCAATTTAAGTTCAATAGCTTTTGGAACAGATGTTGTTCCAGAGGTAGATACAATAGTGAAAATATCATTTGAACCAAAAATTTGTGGTATTTGATGCTGTTGAATTACAGATAATGATAGTGTATCCAAATTAACAATATTATTATACTTAATGTATTCATTTAGAATAATAGAAAACTTATTATCCGCAAATATCATTTTAAGATTAAATTTTGTAATGATCTCCTCAAGTTCCTCTACTTTATAATTCTTAACATGAAGAGGAACAGAAATATATCCGCCTAAGAAACACATCAAATCAATTATAATCCATTTATAGGAATTTTCAGCAAGAATGCCAATCCTATCATTTGGTAATACATTTTTATCTTTTATGTAATTTAAAAGAGATACCGCTTCATTATATACTTGAGAATAAAACTTTTTTTGAAGTTTTCCTTCTTCATAATATTCAATGAAGTTGTTATTATTATCCAACTTACTATTGAAATTCTTTAGTATCATTTATAATATCTTTTATTTTACTTTCCAAAATGAAAGCATTTGGCGATGCTAATGGATAAAAATGGTTTCCATTTAACTTTAATAGATTAAATTCTATCTCTGATGAATTTTCAATCTGATTAATTAGTATTTTGCTTTTTTTTATACTAATTGCTTTGTCATATTTGAAAAAATAGGCAATAATCTTCTGACTTGGAATATTTTCGTATTTAATTGATGTCCTTTTTAAAATATCTTTTCTTATAATAGGAATCTGCCTTTGATAAAAAAATTCTTTAATTGCTGTACAATCATTTTTCAAAAACCTTCGAACAAAATTATATTTTGAAAGTTTAATTTGTTTTTTTATCAAAAACTTAATTAAAACTTCAGACATTAAAAGAAAAGGGAACTTGGAATTAGTAGAGTTTTTCTTTAAAAGAGGTGCTAAAAAAAAAATTTTACCATCAAAATTATATCTTTCAAGATATTTAAAAGAAATATAACATCCATAGCTATGACCCAAAAGGTGGATAGTAGAATATCTGACATTAGGTATGCTTGTCTTAATCTGATCCATCAAGTATCTTAAAATATCATATTCTGCATAATTTTTCAAAAATGGAATAGAAATATTAATGGTTAAAGCATTAATTTTATTTTTAAAAAATTCCGCCATCAAAGGTAAATATGTATTCAATTCAAGGATATTACTAGGAATTATCAAAATTAGGGTTTCGTATTTACAGTTATAGAATCCCTCAAATAAAATGATATTATCTAGAGTTACGGTTTGAAAATATTCATTTTTCATATCAATATTATGAAGCATACGTTGCGCAATTAACTAAAATGCTGCCCTCCTGCTATATAGAGCATAGAATCGTTTTCTAATAAAGTGCTTTCACCTAAATACATTTTTGTAATAGTTGTTTTATCTGTTGAAAATTCTATATTCATCTTATCTAACAATTCTTGCATTTTTTCTTGATTGGCATCGAATATCAAATAACGATCACGAAAAAAATTATTAATCGCATACAATATATTAATAGCTATTTCATCATCCATTGCAATTAGAGGACCAATAAAAAATCTGTCGTCATTTTTTCGTACGATAGCATATCCATTGATTGTATTATTACTATGGACACAAAATTTTAAATTTCCATTATCCAATTTATCATAAATAAGTTTGCGATTGTATTTGTAACAACTTCTATCCAGTTCTCTAATTTTATTATAAGGTAATTCATTTCCAAAAGTCACATTTTTATAAGAATTATTTTTCATACCGCAAACTTGAAATCTTTTTAGGTGATACATATTAATAAAACCGTACCTTTTATAG
Organism: uncultured Bacteroidales bacterium; assembly: GCA_964633305.1. Lineage (GTDB taxonomy): Bacteria > Bacteroidota > Bacteroidia > Bacteroidales > UBA10428 > CAZWGG01. Next base: position 3,600 of record CAZWGG010000306.1, on the reverse strand, counting down.
GTATTAACAGCTCTTGGATTAGCAAAAATAATTATCACTTTTGAATTAATTTTCAAATTACTTAAACACGATTCCCCCAATGCTTTACCAACTCCGTGATTCCTAAAAGCTTTTCTAACTAAAAAAAAACTTATATATCCTACATTTGAGTAAATAAAAGAAAAAATGCATGCAATTATTTTGTTTTGATAAACCGCTTTGAATGAGCTATCTTTAGAAATATTCAGAATAAATAGCAAATCATTGGGATAGAAACCTTCCCACTTTTCTTCATTAATAATATCAAATATTTGATTTATATCTTCTTTTTCTATTTTTTTGATTAAGAAATTCTCCATTTTTTATATAATATCAAAATTCACATGTTGATAAAAAAGAAGAAACAAAACTACCCGCTAAACCATTTGAAAATGCTATTATATTTAATTTGTCTTTTTGTATTTGATCAAATAAGCTTTTCATATTAACAATAAAATCAATACAATCTAAATGTCCAAATCTGCTAATGTTCTCTCTAAAAATCTTATTCTTGCTAATTCCCATCGCATATAAACACTGTTCTATCATTAAAATATTAGCATTTGGCAACACAATATGTTCAATTTTATCATTTTTTAGCTTATTTCTGGATACTAATTGAGACAAACTTTTTTGAATGAACTTACTTATTAATAAATAATTTTCATCATCTTCATTTGCTTTGAAAAAAAAACCATTATTTAAAATAACATTATCTTCAAGGATAAATCTTTTCCCTCTATCGGAAAGGTATACTATTCCTGCTGCATCACCTAAAATTCCGAAAGAACCAATAATTCGATTATCAATTGGTTCATCCTTTTTAAGCGTTGAACTTACAATTAATATCCTATTCATATTTTTATTTTTGCAATATATGCTACAGGCAATATCTAATGCCACTTGTACGTTTGCACAATGATTACCCGATATATTCACAATTGAGGAATTGTTAAGGTTAAATTTATGTTGAATATATTGTGCAACATTTTCTTTTGGATTATAACCAGGTTCTTGTGCATAAATAATAAGTTTGATCTCATTCGGATTTATGGTACCATCTTTTATAGCATTTTTAAGCATTTCACCAATCATCTCGCCATTGGAAAGATAATTCTCAACATAGATATTTTTAACATTGAGAAAATTATTTATAAAAGATATGTATTCTGTTTTTGATTTAAAACTTCTTGGTAATGAATTTTCTTGAATTCTATTTACTATCTGATCAATACTTAACTGTTCTTTAGGTATATAATAATCTATGTAACTTACCCCGATCATTGAATATTTAGTTAAATTTTTATGCTTTGGAGTATTTTTATTGCGTTCTTGCTAAAGATATTTGAAATTAAATTTTCTGATGCATCAAATTCCAGAGACTTTAAGAATTCTTTTATATTCGTTATTGATTCGTTTAAATTCTTCAAAAAGTAAAACATTGGCCAGTCACTTCCAAATAAGATTTTTTCGTTATATAGTCCAATATGTTTCCTAAGAGAATCTTTTATTGCGATTGTGCTTGTATTATATAATGTCTGAATTCCAGATATATCCATGAATACATTTCCCGGATAATCTATATTATTTGACACATTATAACCTGCGTGTGCAAAAATGAATGTATTTTCTGGATATTTTCTAGCAACATTAACTAAATTACTCACATCAGAATGGTCATTCATGAGCGATTTCAATGAATTACCTGAGTGTACCATAATCGGAAGGTTATACTCCGAGCATAGATTAAAAAAGGGGGATAAATTCTTATCATTTAAAGAATAACCAAATGGAGGATACAATTTTAATCCTTTAAAACCATACTCAAAAATACTTTTTTTAAATAAATTATAACCTCTCTTACCTCTACGAGGGTCTATTCCAGAAAATATTAGGAATCTATTCGGATATTTTTTTAAAATGTTATGATGAAGAATATAAATTTCATCTAATTCCTTCTCATCAATTTTTAACCCAAAATCTAAAATTAATAATACAGTTTTTTCAATATCAGCTTCATCCATATTTGCCACAAGCCTATCACAAAAAGGGTCATTTAAAAAAAGCTTTAAAAATTTATAATTCTTTTTTAACTGGTTATTGCCTAAACTATTAATAAAGAATTCAGATATAAAATCCTCTGAAAATGTTTTATAGTAAGCTAAATGCGCATGGAAATCAATAATCATTATATCCAACTAATTGTAATACATGCAACTGAAAATATACAGTTTTGAATATATCAATTTAAAGAAATCTTGCCTTTTATCAAAATAGTTTCTCTTAACAAGATAATATTGGTTTTTAATTAATCACGCTCCCACCACCTCAGCCACATAAATGATTTACTTATTACCTTACAATTTGACAAAACCAACGCTCCCCTACAGTCACTCTTTATCTTCCGTAAAGCAATCATTGTTTTGCTATTACATACAGCTCCGCCTCGTCAATTAGCAAAACTGCTTTTGATTAAGAAAATATCCTTGAAATCTTCAACTCATGAATTAAAGATTTAAAAAACATTAAAATTTTAAATTGATAAATTATCTTCCTTCATTACCATAATCACCTCAATCATACTTGGATTATCGCGATATCTCTTCTTACCCTATCTTATCTTAATTAAGATAATCTACTCAATTCTTCTTACTCGGAATGGCATATATTTAAATATATGCGAGGTGTAAATATACAAAGTGTGTTTTACTTTTCAAAATAAAATTTGTCTTTTTTAATCTGATATGTGTACTTTTCGTAGAGTGAGACTATCCAAAAAACTGTGTCAAGGATAAAAAATAGAAATTATTAAGTTTGAAAAACTTTACATTTATGACACAGGACAGAAAGAATTTAGAACCAATACTTAACGAGGCAATTGAAAAGCTTCAAAATGGGACAGAGCTTACAGGCAAGGATGGAGTAATGGCCCCCCTTCTAAAAGCTATGTTGGAAGCATGTCTTGAAGGAGAGATAGATACACATTTAAAAACAACAAAAGGGAATAGAAGAAATGGTAAAAATAGTAAGCAATTAAAGACCACGCATGGCACGATAGATTTAACAACCCCTCGTGACAGGGAAAGCAGTTTTGATCCTGAGATAGTAAAAAAGCGTCAAACCATATTGGGACAAAGTTTAGGAAAGAAAATAATAGGTTTGTATGCCAAAGGAATGAGTTATCAGGATATCAGCGAACATTTAGAAGAAATGTATGATGTAGAGATGTCCGAGTCAAGCATGAGTGCTATCACTGATCGAGTTGTTCCAATGGTTAAAGAATGGCAGAACCGCCCCTTAGAATCAGTATATTTGATAGTCTGGATGGATGCTATATTTTTCAAGGTTAAAGAAGACGGGCGCATCATATCCAAAGCCATATATAACATAATGGGGATTAATCAAGAGGGCAAGAAGGATTTATTAGGAATGTATATTTCCAAAACTGAAAGTGCCAGTTTCTGGCTACAAGTCTTAACAGAATTACACAACAGAGGCATACAAGATATTCTAATTGCTTGCATCGAGAATTTAAGTGGGTTTGAAGAAGCCATAGGAACAATATTTCCACGCACAGAAGTT
>CAZWGG010000305.1:1725-6804 GCA_964633305.1 uncultured Bacteroidales bacterium | reverse complement strand
AAGAAAATTTGTTGCCTATTTTTCGTAATAAAGTTAAAATATTACCTTCCTCACTTCAAGATACGAATGCTGCTGTTCTTGGAGCAAGTGCTTTAGCCTGGAATGAACTAGATAAAGAAAAGTCACTTAATAATTAAATTGTTATTTAGTGAAAAATACTTATAACAAGATAAAACACATATAAATTTTTTTCGTAGTATTAACTGTGAAAATTAAAATGGGATGAATGATAATTATGATTTTAAAGGGAAGAGAATATTAATTGTTGATGATGAAGAAACAAATTGGCTTCTACTAAAAGATTCTCTTGAAGAAACCCATGCAGAGATGCAATGGGCCCGTATTGGTCAGGAAGCGATAGATTTAATTGCCTCCGGGGAAAGATATGATATAATTTTAATGGATATTAGAATGCCAATTATAGATGGTTTTGAAGCAACAATAAGAATAAAAAAATTAAATAAAAACATACCTATTATAGCACAAACTGCATTTGCTATACCGGAAGAACAAACAAACTGCATTGAAGCGGGTTGTGATGATTATATTAGTAAACCCATTGAAATTATGGAATTATTAAAGATTATTGACAGGTATATAAAAAAAGCCTGAATTATACTTCATTTTCAATAGCCTGGTTCAAAAACTGAGTAAACGGTAACATGGCTTTATAAATATCACATGCAAAAGATAAAAAGTTTTTATCCTGAATATCTTTCTTATTAATTTCTTTAAAAATAGTATAACTCTTATATTTCAGTAACTCAATATCTGGGAATTCTTTTGTAAATCCTTTTGGTGGATTTGTAAGCTTTTCTCCCCGAAGCCCTCCAAAATAACTATTAAACTTTTTATGTTGAAGTATTTCTTTAAATTCTTCAATATTATGATAAATATCGTTTCTTATCGTCCTAAGAACAGGTGCTGAAGGCATATAGATACCTCCGGCAAGAAAATAATTATTTGGTTCAATATGTAAATAATAACCTGCATAACCTCCTTTACGGCCACCTTTTGAAATATAAGCCCCAAAATTTGTTTTATAAGGAGTTTTATCTTTTGAAAATCTAATATCCCTAAATATTTTGAAAATACAATCTTTTGAAGTTAATGCTCTAATATCCTTGTCAAAAGCATTAATTTCATGAATTAACAGGTCTACAAATGATTCAAACTCATGTTTCGATTTTTGGTATAGAAGTTTATTATTTTGAAACCATTCTTTGTTGTTATTTTTACTTAATTCTTCAAGAAAATTTAAAATAGTATCACTAATCATAATTTCAACAATTTTGTTAATCGAGCCGCAGGATTTTGTAAATTTAACATAAAAAAAGGTTGTTATTAAAATATTTTATTATGCAAAAAGTAGCTCTTATTGTTGCAGGAGGTTTAGGGAAAAGAATGAATGCGGAAATTCCGAAGCAATTTTTACTTATAGCAGGTCTTCCTGTATTAATGCACACTATAAAAAAATTTTGGAACTATGATAATTCAATACAGATAATTGTTACTATACCTCCGGCTCATATAGCCTTTTGGAAAAAATTATGCAGAGAATATAAGTTTAGGATTAAACATACAGTAAGAAAAGGAGGAAAAACAAGGTTTCATTCTGTAAAAAACGGACTACGAGGAATAAAACCCGGGAATTTAGTGGCAATTCATGACGGAGTTAGGCCGTTGGTAAGCCGTTTTACCATTAAACGATGTTTTAATATGGCAGAAAAGCATGGGACAGCAGTTCCTGTAATCAGCTTTTCCGAGTCTGTCAGAATGATTGAAAATGGGAGAAACCACATGGTTGAACGCTCAAAATATAAGCTTGTGCAAACACCACAGGTTTTTAAAAGTGAGTTATTGAAAAAAGCTTACAAACAAGAATATGATTCCACTTTTACTGATGATGCCTCATTAATTGAGAAGTTAGGGTACAAGATCAACCTGGTTGAAGGCAATATTGATAATATAAAAATTACAACAAAAACTGATTTTATTGTGGCTGAGGCATTTTTTAAAAATACAAAATAAGTAATAGTTACTTTTTATTCTGTATATTGTTCTATTTTACCCCCAATGCCTGATTTGATATCTTTTTTCCCAGGATTGCCCTTATAAGCAATATATCCTCCGGAAGTAGCGTGGGCTATAAGGCTCTTTTCGACATTGATTTTTATTTTACCACCAGTAACAGCTTTAACAACAACCTCCTCACTTTCTAATTCAAAAAGCGACAGAGTACCCGATGTAGCAGTATAACCATCTGATTTAACTGCATATCCCTCGGCTGATAAAACACCCCCCTCTATTACTTTACTTGATAAATGTTTAATATCCAGGTCCAAATAAGCCTTTGCCCCGGATATAAGTTTTATCGATAATGAATCTTGTTTCATTAAAGAATTAGTGGAAATCTCAGACCCTGACGATGCTTCAATTCCATTTATTTCAGTATAGTAAAGTTTTACCATTACTTTATATTTAGTTAATGGAGGAACATCTACCCTAAGTATTAATTTTCCTCCATCTTTCATTTCACTTATCACTTTACTGGTTTCAATTTCTTGTGTTGTAATTTCAATAGATTCTTTATCTGATTTAACTAATTGTACAAGAATTCCATCTTCAACTTTTAGTTTATTAAAATTTCCCAGGTCTCTTTTACTTTCGTTTTGGGCGATTGCAAATGAAATGCTATATATACTTAGTAAGAAAATTATTATTGTTTTCATAATAGTTCTTTTTTAGGTGTTTGAAAATTAATTAATTCTTATTGTTTTAAAAAATAAACGGCATTGATAAACAATTATTATATTCCCAAGATTCTAACTATTTTGAAGGGAATAACAATACTGTTGCAGATATTAAAGTAGATAAAATAATAAATATTCGATAAAGCTTCTCAGGGATTACACCCCTGTTAACGTCCAGGGTAAAAGTTTTAAAACATATTTCCATTCGGCATGCCGGTTATAATATTTAACCGCAAAAACATCCGCCACTATAAGCATAGGCAATACTATTCCAACTGATGGTTTACCGCCAAAAATTCCTGCATATAAAGGAACAACCAGCAAACCAATGCCTGATAAACCCGTTTTAGACATACCTATAAACAAACCGCATAACAATGCAATAATCCATTTTGTTAGGCTTAAATCATAAGAAAAATTAAGAATAGTTGATAACATAATCTATTTTTCTAAAGCTGCAATAATATAAATTTTTATTAGATTAATGGCATTCTTATGTAATTATCCTATTTTTATAACATAAACTGAAATATACATGGCGCTGAATTATATTTGGGTTGGTTTCTTTTTAGTGGGGTTTTTAGTGGCCCTTTTAAGAGTAATGGGATATTATTTTCGTGATTTCTTTGCTGAACACTTCAACATTATTTTTGGAAGTGCAGACTTGGAAGTATTTACTAAAATAGTAAACAGCACATTTGATATGGCAAAAGTAAGCATAGAGATAATCATTATTCTTATTGGAGTAATGACATTATGGCTTGGGATAATGCGAATTGGAGAAAAGGGGGGAGCAGTAAATATGTTGTCAAGAGCAATATCACCGTTTTTTAAGAGAATATTCCCGGAAGTCCCAAAAGACCATCCTGCAATTGGGGCGATGTTAATGAATATAACAGCTAATATGCTTGGATTAGACAATGCAGCCACCCCGTTTGGGTTAAAAGCCATGGATGAATTACAAAAATTAAATCCCTCAAAAGATACTGCTTCCAATGCACAAATTATGTTCCTGGTATTAAATACATCCGGGTTAACCATTATCCCGATTAGTATTATGGCATATCGCATGGCAGCTGGAGCAGCTAATCCTTCCGATGTATTTCTTCCTCTTTTATTAACCACATTTATTGCAACCCTTGCAGGGTTAATAGTAGTATCAGTTATACAACGTATTAACTTGTTAAACTGGATTGTATTATTGTATGTAGGAGGGTTAAGCTTATTTATTGCGTTTGTACTCTATTATATTAAATCAATTGATAAAAACCAGGCTGACACATTATTAAAATTCTGGGGTAATTTTATCTTGTTTCTTATTGTTATATTCTTTTTTATTTTAGGATTTAGGAAGAAAGTAAATATTTATGAAGAGTTTATTATAGGGGCGAAAGAAGGTTTTACAGTAGCTGTTAAAATAATACCTTATCTTGTGGCTATGCTTGTTGCGATTGGGGTTTTTCGTGCATCGGGGGCTTTTGATTATTTATTATTAGCCCTGGAAAAGTTTTTTAGCCTATTTGGATTTGATACCAGCTTTGTTGATGCTTTGCCTACTGCTTTAATGAAACCACTTAGCGGAAGCGGGGCACGCGGATTGACAATCGAAGCCATGCATAATTTCGGACCCGATTCGTTTGTTGGGAAGTTGTCGTGCATTTTTCAGGGCTCAACCGAAACAACTTTTTATACTATAGCTGTTTATTATGGCGCTATAAATATAACCAAAACCCGCTATACAATAACCTGCGGATTAATTGCCGATTTGGCCGGGATAATTGCAGCCATTTTTATGGGATATATTTTTTTCTATTAGGTACCTGGTTTTGAAAAATAAGCATTTAGGGAAACATGTATGGTATATACTAAGTTAAAATAAGCCGCAAAACACTTTTTAATAAAATGAAGAATTATGGAATATTAGAATAAAGAACAAAAATTCTTGCATCACCTGACACCTGCAAAAACCTTTTCCTTTTTATAAAAATCATTGTACATATCAAGAAACGTAGGGATACATGAATTTGCCAGTCTGCATGACGAATTAAACAATACGGCAATACCTACTTTGTCTTTCATGTCAACAGCTATTTCTGCACGATAACCTTTTACATATCCTCCATGGTAAATAATTTTTTTGTTATTATATTCAAAAACCCGCCATCCAAGGGCATAATAGAGACTATCAATATTTTTCCAGTTTCTTCGGAATTTCCATTTAATGAACGTTTTTATTTGAGGCGTATAAATTTCTTCCAAAGCTTCTTTTGGCAAAATATCAGGATAATTACCAATAAGGACATTAGGGTATTCAACAAGGTTTATG
>CAZWGG010000305.1:0-1715 GCA_964633305.1 uncultured Bacteroidales bacterium | reverse complement strand
TAGACATATCAGAAATGCTGGCATTAATGCCAGATGCAGGTGGAACAGAGTAATACCTGTCGTTTAATGCAATAGCTTTCCATTTTTTAAATCCGATTTTCACATGAGGTTTGGCCACGTTGTTGTTTTTTCTAATTGAAAAATAATCGGAAGAAGCATTTTCCATGCAAAGAGGCATAAATACTTTTTCTGCCATTAAAGAAAGGTAATTTTTTCCTGTTGCCGACTTTATGATGTCGGCAATTAGGCTATATACAACGTTTTGATAACTGTAGTATTTTCCCGGAGGGGCAAAAGGTTTAACCTCTTTGAGTAAAGGTTTGATTTCTTCGTAAGGAACATCCCTGTCTAACAAATCTGTATAAGTGTGAACAGGCAAGCCAGAAGTGTGGCTTAATATCTGTCGTATTGTTAGTTGAGTTGTGTATGCAGAATCTGCAAGAGAAAAATCAGGCAAATATTTTATAATTTTATCATCCCAGCTTATTACTTTTTCTTTTACGAACATTTCTGTTAACACACTTGCAAATCCTTTTGATACAGACCCTAGCCTAAAAACAGTATTTACATCAATTGAGTCATTGTCACCAAATTCCTTCACACCAAATCCTTTCATAAGTAAAACCTGATCTTCCTTTACAATTGTCACGGCCATTCCGGGAAGGTTTTCACGGTTAAAAGACTTTTGGAGAAAAGTATCATAAGAAAAAATAAGCGGATCAAACGTCAATTTTAATAAACCTAATTCTTTGTTGTCGAAAGTTTCTTCTTTTGAGCTATTTTTTGCATTTGACCCCGTATTCAGACAAAGTGCTACCACCAGTACAACTAAAATAACAATCAAGGCAAGATATTCTTTCTTTATTATTTGCATTTTTGTAAAAATTAGGATAATAGCAAAGCTATACCGGTTTGTAAAAAAAATAAATTAAAAAAAGAAAAAGTTATCAACCTAACCTGTATTATTCGAAATAATCAGCAGGATTAACCTTTTCACCATTCTTCCACACTTCATAATGCAAATGTGGAGCTGTCGAAAGTCCTGATTTTCCAACTTTACCTATTACTTTTCCTTTTTCTACATATTGATTCTCTTTCACTAAAATTTCAGAAAGTTGGGCATACATTGTGGAGTAAATTTCGTTATGTGCTATAACAATAAATTTTCCATAACCTTTTGGATTAAAATCCTCATCAACAATTTTTATAACTTTACCTGAACAAGTTGCCATTATTGATGTACCTAATGGAGCAGCAATATCTATTCCATAGTGCATTTTTTTAATATTGTAAGTTGGATGTATTCTCATTCCATAACCGGAAGTAATCTTTCCCTCTTCTTTTTCAATAGGGCTTATAGCTGGCTTATTTTCCTGCCGGATGGAAGAAATAGGTATTCCGTTTTTCTTTCCTACAATTGTACTGTTAAATGAAAATACCAATAGTAAAAACATAAACAAAGGAATTGCCAACACAAACTTTACGTTTTTTAGACGTTTGGTTTCATTTTTTGACATCATAATTATTCGCTTTTTAATTAATGAAACATTGAAACTGCTAGAAAATTGAACTCCCGTTTTTTTATCAGACACAGAGCTCAATAGTAATTTCTGATAACCGACCAAATCTGCACCAGATCTTATAACATGCATATCTGCCTGGTATTCATGAATTTCTTTCAAGACTTCGTGCATATTCTCCGGCGCGGGCAAAGT
>CAZWGG010000304.1:0-6817 GCA_964633305.1 uncultured Bacteroidales bacterium | reverse complement strand
CAGGTAGTGTTTGATGCTCATCCGGTATTTCATAAGGATAGAAAAGCCGGCAAGCATTTACAAGGTTCAGCATCCATTTTCCTATAGTTTTTGCCCATGAAGCATCATACCTAACTATTGGTACCAGTGGCCAAGCCATATCAAAACTATTCATAAGGAAAGCATATCCTCCCCTGTCAGTAGTGCTTCCGGCTAACCCTGAAATATCATATCCGTTCCAACTACCTACCAATACGCCCCAACCTTTCCTTCCAACTGCATCACCATTAAATGACCACTCTATAATGCGCTTTATGTTATAATTTGTGCCTTCTTCGGCATTTAACCTTGCAGCGACGTAAGCCCCAAAAGGCATCAAAATCTCATAGAAATAATTCGAATCTTGCTGCATTAAAGCTTCTAATGATGATTTTGTACCAAATAAATATTTCGGATCATGAAATTTTTCAAAGGCACAATAAAGAACATAGGCATGTCCTGCTGCTGCATCCTGTTGTGGAGTTATCCAACTACTTTTAGGTTGAAGTTTTCCATAATCAAAAAATGTATAGTTGTAATTTCCATTAAGAAGTGAATCGGCTTTATAGAACTTATCAGCAATAGAGCGCATCATTTTATCAAATCCGGGCTCATCCGGATATAGATCAGCAATACCATAAAACAAGATATTTGGGAAAATATCGTACCACCAATCTCTTCCATACCCTCCTCCAAGTTTTGCTACATCAGAGGTTATGTTATTCATCATAATGTTCCAGCCTGTTTCACAGCTAAAATAATTTTTTAGCATGGCAACGTAGTCCTTTCCATTCTGGTTCGATTTGTCTATTCCTACCAGTGATGCACTTAAAACTGCCCCCATGGTGGCCAATGACTCATGGAATAACCCGCTATTAATATCTTTTCCCTGTCGGGCATCGCCAAGTGCCGTATATATTCCCCAATGCCCAGTCAATCCAATTTTTGGTGATTTACCATACCATATTAACGGCCAATACCTGCCGGTTTGGTTTGTATCAAAAACAAGACTATCAAATACCAAAGCTTTTTGCCTCCAATCTATTATTTTTAAAGGGGACGGCAAATCTGGCATTTGGTCTATACGCTGAATTTCTATTTGAGGTATTGTATCTCGGAGGTTAACTGTTTTCTTATTATTGCATCCTAAACTTATTATGATTAAAAATGTAATTGAAATATATTTCATTGTATTGGATTTTAAATAATTTATAGTATACTTTGCAGGAAGCATGAGTCAGAAGTAGAAAGTCCGAAGACCGAAGTTGTGTCACACAGCCATTAAGGGTTACCCTTTGCTTAGGACTTCTGACAATAATACAACTTCTCGCAATCGTATTTTTTACTTGGTTTGCTTTAGCTATGTTTTTTGTTTACTATTAAGTTTTATCATAAACACTAATTATGTTTTTAGCCACAAAAATAGATAATAGTTGTACCGAAGTAATAATTAGTAATGCATATTTTAATGCAAAATCCTCAGAAATAAAGGTTGCCATGAGTATAAACAGTCCGCAACCAATTAAACGCCCAATGTATAATCCGAATTCATGATTAAAAATATAGGCAAATTTATTTCTATTTTCAATTTTAGCGATCGTATCAATAACTTTTAGTTGAATGGGAAAGTATGCGACATCAAGCAAAGGACGTGCCATTATAAGGCAAAGCATAAATAGAATAACTCCTAAAGATGAATATAACCCTGCATTGATGAAAGCGCCGGTTGCAAAAAGAATAAGTCCGAATGAAAAAATATAAATCCGGTGTTCAGGCTTTGATATCCGGCCAATAATATACAGAACAATTGCCGATATAATGGCTCCAATAGCCTGAACTGTTCCCAGCACATTCTCATTACCTACTAATTTCATAATCAGCATAGCAGGGGCTGTTACAATGTAGCCTTGAGCGAGCCCTTTTAATGTTGAGAGTACGAGCATTTTATACCACAATATATGAAACCGGAAAAAAATAAATTTTTCCTGTTTAGGATTATGAAATTTTCCTTTATGGATAATTATTGATGAAAAAATAGTTAACAAAAATACCAAGGCTGTAACAATTTTATATGCCATATTGGTATTTCCGGCAAACCATTGAAATTTGTCGGTAGCGCCAATAAATACGCCTATTACGTAAGGAATAATAACTGCAGTCAGGGTATAAAAGAATGTTTCAAGACCATAGTAATAATTTCTATTGCCATCGTTGGTTGTATCCAGGGCCAGAAAATCCCTATTTGCCCAAAAAAATCCGTATGATATTCCCATAATAAATCCTGCCATTCCAATCCCTAACATATTTAATTCGTTAAGCATCATCATCGCCGACATGGAAATACCACTAAGAAGCATTCCAAAGGAATAAAGCTTTGCTATTTTAATTTTTCGCAAGAGAAAACCATTGAGTCCGAAAGTTATTGGAATTCCTGTATACAATGCAAGCTGGAAAATAACAACAAGTCGTGCTTCATTGGAATTCCTCATGATGTACGCTCCTATAAACATTTCAATTACAGGCAATACCATGGAATAAATCAGGTTAGTAATTAACAGAACACGCATCCCATGAGGAAAAGATAGAAATATTTTGTATTCATTTTTTATTTTATTCAGCATTACTATGACTTTTAAGTGTATTTAATTACTTTTTTTGATTATCAGGCAAAATGTATTGATTACTGGATTTTTATCTGGTAAAAGAGCGATTTTAATATTTCTGAAACGGATAATTTCGCCATACAAATCACTTCGTCTGATGCTCCGTAGTAGATAATAATCTCGTCTCCCCTTACAATATGACCGTTTGTAAATATAACATTGCCAAAGAAGCCTTTTTTTTCATAATTCATAACCGGCTCCATTATGGGGTCGTTTGATCGGGCAATAACATTGTATGGATTATCTTTATCAAGTAAGAATGCACCCAAACAATACCTGTTTTCTTCATTAGCCCCATGATAGATTTCAAGCCAACCATGTTCGGTTAATATAGGAGCGGCACCGGCGCCAACACGTGCACTATCCCACATTCCCGGGCGTGCACAAATTATACATTGATGATTTCCCCAATAAATACGGTCTTTCGATTGTGCCATCCATATGAAATTACCTCCTAATTCCGGGCTGCTTGGTCGATGAAAAGCATAAAACAAATTGTTTATTTTTCTATTAAAGATGGCGCAATCTTTATTGTGAGGACTAAATATCATACCATGCTTTTCAAAATTTTTCCAGTCGGTTGTGGTACGTAGCCCAACACCAACGCCATAAGGAGAAACTTCTGTAAAAGTAAGATAATACTGTTTTTTTATTTTAGTAACCCGGCAATCTTCAATACCATAAGACTCATGCTTTCCTTCCCCAAAAAGGGGCAGGTATCCTTTAGGTTCACTGAAAGATTCTCCATCATTACTACAAACTAAACGCAAGTGAGATATGGTTGTTAAATAATCAGTACCTTTGTAGTTAATAACACGGGGATCACTAATGTCGAGATCAGGATCGTCATTGTTAAACTCCAGCACCTGCAATTCGCCTTTTTCATTATAAATCGGAAGTGATGTAATATTTTTTTTCTGTACCGGACGTTCTGCAACACGAAGTATCAACCAAATTTTTCCTTCAAATTCAAAAACACCAGGATTTAAAAGACATTCCACTTTCATTCCATCCGTACTTGGTTTAATGTCACCTGGTTTTAATAGTGGATTATTTTCAAAACGTTTTGCTATGTCCATCCCTATTGGATTATAGTTAATAGATATTATTTTATTTCTGAAGAAATGATATTAAAAAGGTTATCCCTGCTTTTAAAAAATGGCAGGTAATAACCTTAACACAATTAGGCCATGTGTTTAATAACCGGTATTTTGCGTAATGCTTCCCCCCGATTTATCAATTTCACCCTGGGGAACAGGGTATAAATAATTGTGGTCCTGAAAATTTTTCCCATCAGCTACTAAAACCTCCTTGGCCTTTGCCCATCTTTTTAGATCATTGAACCTATGAGATTCAAAACCCAGTTCTACTCTTCTTTCATGCATCAGCCATTCCATAATCTGGGCTTTATCTGTGGACGAAGTATTTCTATCAGGTAATGTACCCACTGGTGGTACAGAGCCATCAATTGCAACCGTATTTCGTGCCCTCTCCCTAATACTGTTTATTAGGGCAATGGCTTCGGAATAATCTCCGTTTTCGAGGTAAGCTTCTGCTTTCCATAACAGGACATCTGCCCAGCGAATATATACTTTATTGCTTGCAGCATCGTCGTTACCCCTGTTATCGGTTGTAGTATCGCCAAGTAATTTATAAACGGCCTGTTTATCAACGTCTACCGTATATAACAACCTGGGGTCATTGGTTTCAAATTCATTAATAAAATTTTCTTCAGGTGCTACAAACCCCCAACCTAGCAAAGCACATAAACCATTACCCTTCCTTGGTGTAACTCCTGATTGGTGATCATAAGCAAAAATAACTTCGTCATCTGCATATTCTTTTTCAATGCTGAAATTATCAAAATATTGGTCATTTAAATCATAAAAACCAAGTGCTTCAAGTTCATCTGCACGATCGATAACTTCCTGCCAATTTTTGTTATATAATGCTACTTTGGCCTCCATAGCAATTGCTGCTCCTTTAGATACTCGCCACTTTTCATTATCGTCTGAATATTTGCTGTTTGGCAATAATGTCACAGCTTGACTCAAATCATCGCTTATCTGGTCCCAAATTAAATTTTCGGATATCCTGATAGCTAATTCATAGGCCTCATGGAAATCTTGTATAGAGGCTAATAAAAAAGGAATGTCACCAAAATTTACAACCAGGTCAAAATAATAAAAAGCCCTTAAAAAATATACTTCTCCGAGTAACCTGTTTCTTAGAGTAACGTCTAGTTCAATTTTTTCTACTATTTCATCATTTGTCAAAAAGCTTAGTGCAAAATTTGCCCTGGCTATTCCTTCATAGTCATAACTCCATATGCCGTTGAATCCACCATTAAAAGCTGTAAAACTAAAATTATCCAGCTCGTCCATCCAGGCCTGGTCTCCATCGGGGTTCCATTTCTTTTGCATGTCGTCCGAAGCAATATCTTGTAGAATAAAATCATTCCGGGTCACAATGCCGTCGTCCCATCCCCATTCACCAATAATGTTTAGTGTACTGGAAAGTAACTGATACGATGAATTTACAGAATATTTTATACCTGTAAGTGTTGGGTCGGTATTTACCTGGTCCGGGGTTAACAGTCCTATTGGTTCTTTATATAAATAATCTTCACAACCTTCAAACACCAGTATTGTTGTGATACCTAATATCATGAGTATTGATTTCATATCTATTATTTTTTATTTTGTTGATAGTTAAAATTTCACATTCACACCAAACAAAAATGACCTTGACTGGGGAAAAGTGCCCATATCAATTAAATCAGTTGATTCGGGATCCAGACCAGTGTAGTTGGTTAATGTAAATACGTTTTGGGCAGATACATAAACGCGTATACTATTGACTTCCACATTTAATTTCCCCAGTAATGAGTTGAAAGAATAACCTACTTCAACATTCTTTAGACGAAAATACGAAGCGTCTTCAACAAAAATGCTTGATACTTTGCTACTGCCATTATCTGTAAAACTAACCCGGGGTATTTCATTGCTTGTACCTTCGCCATGCCATCTGTTGAGTACCCGGGTAGTATAGTTAAACGGCCGTGTATCATAGTCTACAATTTTTTTACCATCGTTATACCTGTCAACATCACCTACACCTTGAAATAATATAGAAAAATCAAGCCCTTTATATTCTCCGTTAAATGTTAAGCCATAAGTAATTTTTGGGATAGAGTTACCAATAAAATCCCTGTCGAGATCATTGATAATCCCGTTACCATCAAGGTCTTTAAAACGGATATCTCCTGGCCTGGCCGACGGATTTGTCGTTCCAAATAAATGAGTGCTTATTTCTGACTCATTTTGGTAAATGCCTTCCATTATGAATCCGTAGTAAGCATTAAGTGGATGTCCTACTTCTGTTTTTGAAACGGGTCCTAGTATATTTGGATAATGAGGATGCAATTTTTTGACTTCATTTACAACAGTTGCCATATTCGCGTTAATACTGTACTTGAAGTCATGTTCACTGTTCCTTACAGTAAAAGAAAATTCTATTCCTTTATTTTCAACCTCCGCTGCATTGAAAATTGTGGGTAAAACATCACCTACAAATCCGTTTAAAGTGACAGGCAACAATATACCAGAAGTATTTTTTATAAAGTAATCAGCTGAAAAATAAATCCTGTTAGTAAGAATCCCTAAATCAAGGCCATAATTATACTGGGTTGTGGTTTCCCATTTTAAATCAGGATTACCATATCGCAATTTTTTAATTATATCTCCATCTTTGATTATAAGAGTCTGATAGGTATAATTACCAATCTCCTGGTTTCCTAATTGTCCAATACTAGCTCTTAGTTTAAGATCGGATAACCACCTCACTTTTTTCATAAACTCTTCTTCTGATATCCTCCAACCTGCTGAAACCGATGGAAAGTACCCCCAACGGTTATTCTCGGCAAAACGTGAAGAGGCATCTGCCCTTAAATTGGCAGTAGCCATATAGCGGCCATTATACACATAAGTTGCCGAACCGAAAAATGAGAGTAATGCCCATCCAGAACCTGAACCTCCATTCCATAAATCGTTTTCGGTACTGCCAAAGTCGATATACATGAATGTTTCCGTGTCGTATTCATATCTCCTTCTGGATGCACTAATTGAAGAAATATA
>CAZWGG010000303.1:0-6841 GCA_964633305.1 uncultured Bacteroidales bacterium | reverse complement strand
ACTATTTCCAAACTGCTAAAACACTTTGAAGATGAGCTTGGAAAATACGGTTTTATCAGGGCAAATCACAATACCATTGTTAATAGCCGGCATATTTCAGAGTTCCAAAATGGTAAAAAGAGGATAATTTATTTAATAAATAACATACAGGTAAAAATATCACGCAGGAAAGTACACCTGTTTAAAACTTATTTTATGAAAAAGTGAGTTTTTGATCAAATATTAATTAGTGCAAATAAAAAAACATATAAATTTCTAAAAGAAAAATGGATCACTTATTAAATACAATGGACCATTTATTTATTAAAACAGATCATTTATTAGATAGCCCGGCATTACTTAATTTTTCTATAATTTTTTTGTAGAATTGCACCATCTAAATGATGGTGCCGAATTTAGTAAGTGATAAGGGTGACGCCACTATAAATGCAACCCAAAATCGTTTAATTAAATACTAAAAATGGAAAAATTTAATTATCATGAACTCATGAAGATCAGGGGAGGAATAAATCCTCCTGATGAAGAAGGCTGTAAAAGGAAGATGTGTAAAAGTAAAGCCTGTAAAACCGGTGCTATTGATTAGTAAACACCGGTTCTGATTTGATATTCGTGTAAACGGGGGTGTTAAAAGAGTAGTGGAAATGAATTATAACGCGGCATGCCAACGACAAGGCAGGTTTATTTATGTCAACACGCGGCTATATTGCGGGGAAGATTAACTTTTTTGGCACCCTTTTATTAAAAAATATGGATATGGAGCTAAATGAAGTTTATTCGGTAAATACCGATTACCTGCTACGGCATGACAGGCACAGGAGTTTTATTACTTCCAGGGAAGATATTAGAAATAATGGCACTCCCGGCTGGATTTCAATGATACATCCTGAACAGGCAAAAATATTTTCCTTTTTTACCCATGGCATAACATTAGAAAATTCAATAAAAGAATTATCCAATTATATTGGATTTAGTTTTGAAGAAACACGTGATTTGATTGCACCTTATATAGAAAATGAAAACGAATTTTATACTTCGTACAGTGGCAATACATTCGAATTTCCCAGGAAACTCATAATCAGGGGCCCGAATACTTACAAAAGCTTGTCGATATCGGACTTTGACTATGAAACATTAGATTTTGAAACAAAAAGAATGTACACCGGGCCTGTTAATATTACCTTAATGTTATCAAATAACTGCTTTACAAATTGTATGTATTGTTATGCCGATACAAAGCATAAAATGGTATCCCAACTCTCATTACAAAAAGTTACAGATATTATAAAGCAGGCTTACGAATTGGATGTGAATAATTTTAGCCTAATAGGCGGTGAAATTTTTGCATACAAGTACTGGAAAGAAGTTTTGGTTGAAATAAGAAAATACGGCTTTTATCCGGATATGATATCCACTAAAAAACCAGTAACAGAAGGTGAAGTACTTTTTCTTAAAAATGCAGGCATAAAAAAAATACAGCTTTCTTTTGATAGTATTGATGATTTTATTTTGTCAAAATTATTGGGTACCCCGGCTTCTTATAAAAGGCAAATAACTGATTCACTGGCCATGATAACGAAGTATGGGCTTACCGTGCAAATTGCCATTACACTAACTAAAATAAATTCAGGTATAAACAACCTGGAAAAATTGTTAAACTTTTTATCGGGATATCCTTCTGTTACATCGGTTGATATAGGCCCGGCATTTTATTCATTATATAAAGAGATAAATTTTTATGACTGGGGAATTTCAAAAAAAGAATTCGATCATATCTCAACATACATTCATACTATAAAAAATAAATATACCTTTAAAATTAATGTTGATGAATCTTATACCAAAAGGGGATTTTATACCGGTTTAAAAGGAAGCGCTGAATTTCCCGGTGCATCATGCTCGGCTAACCGGGACCATATATTTATTTTGCCTGACGGGCAGGTCACAATTTGCGAACAATTATACTGGAATAAAAACTTTATAGTGGGCGATATTACAAAAAACAATATAGTTGAAATCTGGAATTCTCCAAAATCAAATTTTTTTGCAAATTTAAGGCGTGAACATTTTTCAAATTGCAGTATTTGCAAATTGTGCAAATTATTTGAAAAGTGTCATAAAAATGTAAATAAATGCTGGGCCGATATTATTAAGGCTTATGGAAATGAAAACTGGGATTTTCCCGATCCCAGGTGCGCATTTGCACCACTAATGTTAAACAATATTTCATTTTAATTTAAATTGATGATTACGTTGAAAAATATATTATTAATACTGCTTGTTGGTTGCTGTTACAAACTTAATGCCCAAACAACCGTTCAAGGTAATGTGACAGATCAAGAAGGCCGGCCTGTTGAATTTTTTGACGCGATAATACGAAATGTCCCTGACAGTTCCATGGTAAAGGCAGGTGCTTTCCTGGACGGAAAATTTGAATTTCATGACCTTAAAAAAGGTAAATACATCTTGCAGCTTTCAAGTGTTGGTTATATTACAGCATATATCCATTGCAACACCGAAGATACCAACTACTTACATGTGGGAACAACAAAGTTAAGTTCATTAACCCTTGATGAAGTCCGGATTACTGTAAAACGGCCTGTGATTACCAGGAAAGAAGGAAACCTGCTAATTGATGTTATGAATTCGTCATTAGGTAATACAGGAACGTCTATCGATGTTTTACAAAGAAGCCCGGGTGTAATTGTCGACAACCAAAATAACATTACTGTCCTTGGTAAAGGAACTCCTGTCGTTTTTATTAATGATAAAGAAGTAAATTCAACCAGTGAGCTTGAATTGCTGCAGTCAGGCGATATTGATAAAATTGAAATCAACAGGAACCCATCTGCTGAATACAGTGCATCGGGACATGCTGTAATAAAAATAACAACAAAAAAAATAACTAAAGAAAACCTTAATATTCTTATTTATACCAATCCTGAATTTGGCAGAAAATACAGCCAGGTTTCGGGGTTTAATTTAAACAGCAGGATAAAGAAAATAAGCAATTATGCAAGTTATTCGTATAGTGATCATAATTACAGGTATTATCATACAGCATACGAGAATAATTACCTGCCCAGCGATACAATACATAATAACAATAGTGATAAAAATAAGTATCACAAAAACTCCCATAATATATTCTATGGTCTGACTTACGATATTAACGGGAGTAACAACATTGGGTTTCAGCTATCTTCTTACTTATCAAAGACTAACGAAAGTACTTATGTTGATGAAACCATTAAAAATAAAAATACGGCTTACTTCAGGGAAATTGACAATACAGGTAATGGCACGAACAATTTTTATGATTTCAACCTGAATTACAAATCGACATTTGATTCTCTTACAACTTTTTCTTTTATAATGGATTATGCCGGAAAAATACTTAAGAATACCGATAATATAGCTGAACGGAACATCCCGTCAGTAAATGAAACTTTTACACAAATGAATAATTCCAGTGTATACGACGTATTTTCTGGCAAAATTGATTTTGAAAGGGTATTTTTTAAACATTGGAAAACCAAAACAGGTGCCCGTTATACTTTTATAGAAAATGACAGCAAAAATAGTATTCAAAGACAGGGCAGTGTTTTAAATATTACTAATAGTATTACAACAGACCGGGTTTTTGCAGGTTATGCATCCATAAAGCGGCAATTGGGTAAGTTTACTGCCGAAGCCGGTATAAGATATGAGCACACTTTTTCAAATACTCAAATTATAGATAGCGTGGATGAAGTTATAAAAAAAGAATATGATAATTTTTTTCCAAGTGTGCTCCTTAGTTACAAACATTCAGATAATTTTATTGTTTCATTAAGTTATTCCGAGAGGATTAGCAGGCCATCATTTTATGAGATTAACCCAAAAATAAATTATTTTGATTCTTTATCGTATGGCATAGGTAACCCTTTAATTAAACCTACATTAAGCCATAATTTTGAATTGGGTTTCACCTTATTCTCCAACTTATCGGTTACAATTAATTATACAAAAGAATCAGATAAGCGGATACAAGTTGCAACAAATGATGAGGATAATCCCCATATTATAAAATACATTCATACAAATATCGACAATGGCCAGTCCGTTTCTGCGGGGGTAAGCTATAATTTCACGAAGAAATTTTTCACAAATTATACGTATTTCAGCCTTGACAAACCTTACATCGAAATTCCGTACTTGTCAACTACCCGAAAAATAAGGAAACCTATCTGGTATTTTCAAACCATAAATGAATTTATTTTGGTAAAAAACACGGTATTACATATTGATTTCAATTACGAAAGCGAAGGTGAGACCAATATCACGTATTGGAAAGAAACTTATGATCTATCGGCAGGTATATATACCAAATTATTGGATAATAAACTTCTTTTATCGCTCGATATAAGCGATATACTAAAAACGTATACCCATTCGTGGCATGATAGATATATTAATATAGAATCAGGGGAAATAGCCGATATGGATACCCGCAGGATTGAAATAAGCATAAAATACAATTTCAACCAGTTTAAGAATATATTTGATGTAAAATCGAGCAATCAACAAGATCTTCGCCGGTTGTAATATGTGTAATTTTCCTGCTTATATACAGCATGATGCAATGGACTGCGGTCCTACGTCGTTAAAAATGATAGCAAAGTATTATGGAAAAGATTTTTCTTTAAACAGGCTCCGCGGATTAATGTTTACGGTAAAAGACGGTGTTTCGCTGTTTGCCATAAGTGAAGCTGCAGAACAAATAGGATTTAAAACTATTGGCGGAAAAATTACTTTCGAGAAACTTATAAAACAAGCTCATTTACCTTGTATAGTCCATTGGGACCAGGAACACTTTGTGGTTGTATACAAGGTGAAGCCCAAAAGCATTTCCAGGAAACAAACAAAAATCTGTATAGCCGATCCGGCCCGTGGGCTTATTTCTTACACTGAAAATGAATTTACAGAACATTGGGTAAGTACAAAATCGGGCGGAGAAAACAAAGGCGTGGTACTTTTAATGGAACCCACCCAAAAGTTTTATAAGCAACAAGTTGATAAGCACCGGCGTTCGACTTTCACGTTTCTTTTTTCATACTTTTTTCAGTACAAAAAATTTTTTATCCAGCTTTCCCTGGGTTTGCTCCTGGGTATTTTGTTCCAGCTATTTTTTCCATTTCTTACACAGTCTATTGTAGATATTGGTATTGCAAACAAGAATATAAAATTTATCTATATCATTCTTGCTGCTCAAATGATGTTGACTATTAGTCGTATGTCGGTTGATTTTATCAGGAGGTGGATAATGTTACATATCAGTGTACGGATCAATATTTCGCTAATTTCCGACTTTTTCATAAAGTTGATGAAATTACCGATGAGTTATTTCGATACCAAACTTACCGGTGATATCCTTCAACGTATTAATGATCATAAACGCGTAGAAGATTTTTTAACTGTAAGGACACTTGAAACTATTTTTTCATTTTTTACCTTGCTAATTTTTAGTATAGTACTGTGGGTATATAGTCTGAAAATATTTATGATATTCATTATTGGAAGCATTTTTTACGCTGTATGGATACTTGGCTTCTTAAAAAAAAGACGGATACTTGATTTCAAATATTTTGAGGCAAGGGCAAGAAACCAAAGCAAAACATACCAACTAATACAGGGTATGCAGGAGATTAAATTGCTCAACAATGAGAAACGAAAAAGGTGGGAATGGGAAGATATCCAGGCCGACTTATTCCAGGTTAACGTAGCGTCTTTAAAACTGGAACAAACCCAAGAGGTTGGAAATATTTTTATTAATGAAACGAAAAACATCATTATTACTATTGTAGCCGCTTTGGCAGTTATCAACAACGAAATGACGTTAGGTATGATGCTGGCTACCCAGTATATAATTGGCCAGTTAGCATTGCCAATAGAGCAAACAGTTGATTTCATTCATGATTTGCAGGATACAAAAATCAGTTTGGAGCGTATTAACGAGATACACCAAAAAGACGATGAAAATGTAAATAAAGGAATAAAAAACTATATGGTACCTGGTTACAGTATAGACATTAAAAATTTAACTTTCCAGTATGAAGGCCCGTTTTCAAAAAAAGTATTAAACAATATTAACCTCTCAATAAGCGAAGGAAAAATTACAGCTATAGTAGGGGCAAGCGGAAGCGGAAAAACAACATTGATAAAACTGCTGCTTCAATATTACAAACCCGTGGAAGGAAATATAAAAATAGGAGAAAAAAATTTGCAGGATTTTCATTCAACCTGGTGGAGGAACAGATGTGGGGCTGTTATGCAGGATGGGTTTATTTTTTCCGAAAGCATTGCACATAATATATCAGCCAGTGATGAGATTAATATACAAAAACTCGAGAAAGCTGCACGGGTTGCTAATATACACGATTTTATTATGGGCCTTCCGTTAAAATACAATACAATTATTGGCAATGAAGGACAAAATTTGAGCCAGGGCCAGAAACAAAGAATACTAATAGCCCGGACAGTATACAAAAATCCTGGTTTTTTGTTTTTCGACGAAGCAACAAATGCACTCGATGCAAATAATGAAAAAGTAATAATTGAAAACCTGCAGGAATTCTACAAGGGAAAGACTGTAATTATTGTAGCGCACAGGTTAAGCACGGTAAAAAATGCCGATAAAATTGTTGTTATGGATGATGGAAAAATTGTTGAAATTGGGGACCACGAACAGCTAACAAAGAAAAAGGGGGCTTATTATAACTTGGTAAAGAATCAATTAGAGCTTGGTAGTTAGTGGCTGCGCGAAAACTCCAATTGCTGCGTTATGCTTGTCCGAAAACTGGTC
>CAZWGG010000302.1:0-6850 GCA_964633305.1 uncultured Bacteroidales bacterium | reverse complement strand
AAAAAAGTAAAATCAACAGGCATTGGCCTTAAAAATGTGAAAAACATACTCGGGTTGTTTTATCCGGACAGACATGGGCTAAGTATAAAAGAAACAGATGATGAGTATGTTTACGAACTTAGATTGGGGATAGCAGAAGGAGAGTGAGTGAGGGAAGGATGGATTGAAAATATCCACCCCCTTCCCCCGCCAGCGAGGGATAAGGAGCGTTGAAACAGGGTTTGTGTTTTTCTGTTGCAATATGCTTTTTTGTATTGACATACGATAAAAATGTACCTGGTTCAAAAAAAATGTTCATAGTTTTTTATGACCCGTAAACTTAGAATAGAAATCAAACATCTGAACCAACTATTCTCCACCAGCTGGAGAGAGTGGGTGAGGAGTGTGGGAGGAAACTTTTGTAAAATAAAAAAACATATTCACTATGCCTTGCAATCTGCAAACTTTAAAAAAAAGTAATACAATTGCATCAACTATCCCCCGCTGGCGGGGGAAGGGGGTGGAAAAAATGTTTTACCTTTTTATATCCCAAAAAAAACCAACAATATGAAAGCCAACCAAACCAACAATTACGCTTACAACAAAAAGCTTCGGGCTTTTGCTAATGAGCTTCGCAAAAAAATGACCAAAGCAGAGGCCTGTCTTTGGAAATACGCTTTAAAAGGAAGACAGATGAAAGGTTTCCAATTTCGCCGTCAACGGCCTGTATTGAATTACATTGCCGATTTTATGTGCAAAGAATTAAACCTTATTATTGAAGTAGATGGCATATCCCACCATTTTGATGATGTTATAGTAAAAGACAGGAGCAGGCAGGAAAAATTGGAACAAGCGGGTTTTTCCGTGCTGCGGTTTACCGATGAAGAAGTGCTTAACGATATAAACAATGTTATACGATGTATAGATGGGTGGATTGAGAATATCCACCCCCTTCCCCCGCCAGCGGGGGATAAGGAGCGTTGAAACAGGGTTTTTGTTTTTCTATTGTAATGTGCTTTTTTGTATTGACATACGATAAAAATGTACCTGGTTCAAAAAAAATGTTCATAGTTTTTTATGACCCGTAAACTTAGAATAGAAATCAAACATCTGAACCAACTATTCTCCACCAGCTGGAGAGAGTGGGTGAGGAGTGTGGGAGGAAACTTTTGTAAAATAAAAAAACATATTCACTATGCCTTGCAATCTGCAAACTTTAAAAAAAAGTAATACAATTGCATCAACTATCCCCCGCTGGCGGGGGCAGGGGGTGGACGAGACACACTAACATCAACAAACATCTATAAATAACAATACAAACCCTATTCAACAAAACAATGAAAACAAAAAACACTAAACCTTATTTTTTTCACAATAGTCTTATTTTACGGTCCCCGCGGATGCCTTTCCAGTTTAATTTCACAAAAGAAACACTTTGGCAATCGCTGCATTCAGGATTCCTGGAACCGCTGTAC
This sequence comes from uncultured Bacteroidales bacterium, assembly GCA_964633305.1. GTDB lineage: Bacteria > Bacteroidota > Bacteroidia > Bacteroidales > UBA10428 > CAZWGG01. Next base: position 5,396 of record CAZWGG010000302.1, on the reverse strand, counting down.
CTGGCTTCCCCGAACTTAACCCGCAAGCTTAGGCATCTTGCCGGGGAACATGACGATTCCCTTATCCTCTCTCTTATTAAATATTTTACCCGGGCAGCATTTCGTTGTACCCCGTTTGGCTTATTTGCCGGCTGTAGCGCGGTACAATGGGGCGATACTTCCCACATTACTTTTAGCAACGAACATAAGCATACCCGGTTAGATATGCATTATGTTCATGCATTGGCCGGTTACCTTACAAATCACAAAGACATAATCAATTATATTCTATTTTACCCGAACAACACCATATATGAACTGGGAAATAAGCTGCGCTACATAGAATACTCCATGGTTAAATCAAAAAGGCATTACTCCATAAGCGAGGTTGAATGCACAAAAGAAATAAAACAAGTGTTGAATATTGCCTGTAACGGGGCTACTGTCCGTAAACTTATACAGCCCCTGCTGGACGAAGGGTATCGGCAAAAAGAGGCCGTATCGTTCATTCACTCTTTACGTGAAAGCCGGCTTCTTATTAGTGAGCTGGAACCAGGGGTTACCGGCAAAGAATATTTATCGCGGTTGATGGAGTTTTTTGAGGGCATAGAAAAGACCAACAAGGTAAAATATATTGTTAACACTTTACAAACTGTTGCCGGGTTACTTGAAAAAATCAGTAAAAAAACATTAAATAATACCACTCGTTATGAAGAAATAATTGGGCTTTTAACCGGGTTAGAAGTACCTCTTGATGAAGGAAAAATTTTTCAAACCGACCTTATTAAGCCTGTAAAAAATGCTACGCTTAGCCATAACATAAAAAAATTGCTGGAAGAGGGAGTGGAAGCTTTGCTTTACCTGGCGCCTGATGATGCGAATGAAAGGTTATCAGCATTTGCCGGCAGGTTTTACGAGCGGTATGGTGATGAAGAAATGCCCCTGCTTCAGGTGCTGGATACCGAAACAGGAATAGGTTACCCGGCGCCATTGAAAGGAATTCCATCATCCCTTATCGACAACCTCGATATTCCGGGTAAAAATAGTGTATCTGGCCACTGGACTAAAATAGATGAACTATTGCTAGACAAACTTCAGCAGGCATTGTTTTCAAACAGCTATGAAATACACTTATCAAAAGCCGATTTGGCTGAATTTGAACCTAAGCAACACCTGCTTCCCCCTTCTTTTTCTGTAATGTTTAGGGTTATTGATTTTAAAGAAAATAAAGTTTATATTGAAAGTGCCGGCGGACCATCGGCTGTTACCCTTCTGGGAAGGTTTGCCCATGCCGATAGCCAGCTAAACCGGGTTGTAATGGATATTGCCCGGGCCGAAGAACAACAAAACCCCGGTGTTGTGTTTGCCGAAATTGTGCATATATCAGAAAACCGCACCGGCAATGTATTGTTGCACCCTGCCTTTAGAAAATATGAAATTCCGGTACTGGCAAAATCCTCGGTAAGCAGCAAACAGCAAATTCCCTTAAACGATTTGTTTATTTCTGTAAAAGGGGGCCACATCTGTTTACGGTCAGGGCGGTTAAATAAAAAAGTAGTACCCCGGCTTAGTAATGCACATAATTATTTATTAAGTGAATTGCCTGTTTACTCGTTTTTATGTGATATGCAAACACATGAAATAACCGGTAATTTGAGTTTTTCCTGGGGCAGCCGGGCAGGGCAATATCTTTTCCTGCCCAGGGTGGTATATGGAAAAGCAGTCTTACACCCGGCAACCTGGCAGCTTCCTGAAAAAGAATGGGAACATTTGCTAAAAAAACAAGGGGATGAATTGTTGCAGGCCATGGCATCATTCAGCGAAAAATGGAAAATGCCGCGTTACCTGGTATTGGCACAGGGAGACAATGAGCTGTTTGTTGATGTGGAAAACGAGCTTACCTTACTGGCTTTTCTTGATACTATAAAAAAGTTTAAAAAAATACGGGTGAAAGAGTTTTTATTTGATCATGCTACACCAATTCATGATACAAAAGGCAACCCTTACATGAACCAGTTTGTTGCACCTGTAATAAGGGCCAGTCCGGCTTATAAAAAAGATATTTTCCCTGCCATAAGTTCAAAAAAAGTAAAACGCGAATTTCCTCCGGGAACGGAATGGGTATATTACAAATACTATTGCGGAACGGCCGTAGCCGATGCTTTTCTTACGGAAACCATTAAACCTCTAACCAGGCAATTTTTAAAAAAGGGGTGGATAGACAGTTGGTTTTTTATCCGGTATAAAGATAACGGGCCGAACTTGCGCGTAAGATATCATTGTACAGACATAAAATATATAAAAGATATCATTCGGTTAAATGGTGATTTTACGAAGAAATACCTCGGAACAGGCTTGATCTGGGATATTTGCCTTGATACATACAAAAGAGAAATAGAGCGGTATGAAGCTGATACAATTGCCCATGCCGAAAAGCTGTTTTTCTTTGACAGCACGGCCATTGTTGATTTTCTCTCTAAAACAGACGGCGCGGAAAATGAAAATACCAGGTGGCTGTGGGGCATGAAAGCTGTGGATGAACTAATGGATTGTTTCAAAGTACCTCTTGAAGATAAACTTATACTGATGGACCAATTACAGGATGCATTTAAAAAAGAATTTAACATAGAAAAACCGGCAAAACTGCAAATTGATAAAAAATACAGGCAATACCGGCAAGATATTGAACAACTTTTCGGTTCGCGTTCCAATGGTCATTTTCGTGAATTTACCGGGATAGTGGATACCCGGTCAAAAAACATTTTGCCTGTAGCCTCAGAAATTATGGACAAAAAAGATAAAAACACCATACAAAACCTGTTAAGAAGCTACATACACATGCACCTAAACCGCCTGTTCCCTCATTCTCAGCGTTTGCACGAAATGGTACTGTATGATTTTATGTACAGGTATTACAAATCGGAAAGGGCAAGGACTAGCCGATGATTGGTATTATGCGTTTACCACAGGGACAAGGCATGCCTGTACAGATAATGTAAATAATGCCGAACCTTGCTCAACCCATGCTAAACATTTGCAACCGGTAATTATTTTATTTTTTTTACCGGATTACAAATCCTGCTGTTACTGGTTTTCGGATTTGAAAATCCGAAAAAGCAGATTGGTTGATAAATGCAACATAATTAAGTAATAATCGTTAAATTTGTAGAAAATGAAAACTATGAATTACAAAATCAATATTGTTTTTGAAAAAGACAACAATGGTTATTATGTTTATGCCCCCGAGCTTCCCGGATGTTATTCACAGGGCGGCACATTTGAAGAAGCTTCAGTAAATATAAAAGAAGCTGTGGAATTGTATCTTGAAACACTGTCACCGGAAGAAACCGAAGAACTTTTAAGCAAAGAAATATTAACCACATCAATGGAAGTAAAAGTAGCCTAAACTACCGGTATTAAAACCAAAAGAAGCTGAATCCCTTTTATTAAAAGCAGGATTTGAACTATTACGTGTAAAAGGGAGCCCACCATATTTACGGGAAAGAAGAGAAACGGATAGTATTGCCATTTCATGCAGGCACAACATTACACCCCAAAATAGTCAAGCAAGTAATGAATGCCATTAAAGAATAATCCCAGTTTGGCAGTATAATGCAGGAGATTCCTGCGCAGGAATGACAACAAGGAGTTTTGGCTAACGGAGATGGGAATGACGCTGACCGTTGTAGGGTTCGAAAAAGAGCAAAGTAATTCAATTATCACAAGCACTAATTAAATTATTAGATATGTCATTTCTTACAAAATCAACTACTTAAAGTTGATCGATGTCCCAGCATGACAAAATATGCGAAAAGCTTTTGACCTTTTTTTCATTTCGTCCTAGCCTTTGCGAGAAAAAAGCAACTCGTTCGGCGGCAGGCTCCGCCTCCTAAAGCCCTGTCAGGGTTTCAAACCCTGACAGGGCTGGAGAGAAAAAAACACAACCTGTTTTTTTAACATGTCCGCCCATTTCCCTTATTTGTCCTGTAATTTTCTGTGTTGGAATAATAAATTTTCAAGGTATAGGATTTCTGTATAACATTGCAGGGTAACCTAAAAAAAACAAACAAAATGATTATGATAGAAGAACAAAAAATAATCATTAAACGCCTTGAAACATATTTGCAACATTTAGAAGAATGGGGTAGTACGGGCGATTCTAAAGCAGATAACAGCGACTATAAAAAATTAAAGGCAAGAATTGAAAAGATACGTACCGACCTAAATGAGCTCAAAAGCAAAATAGAATGGCTTGAATTTTCAATTATGTTATATATAAATATGGATGACAGTAAGTTAGCTGATCGTGAATCGATCCTTCAGTTATATAATTAGAGTCTATTTATAAAGTCTGTATTTTTTGCAAGCCTCAAATACGAACTTTCTGAAACAGTCTCTTGAGTTTATCAAGGACTAATTAGTAATAATAAAAAAACAATGTAATATGGCAATTTCGTTTAAACCAATTGAAAAAGGCCAGCCTGGTGTAGCAGGCGGCGGTGAAAAGAAGTTTTATGCTTCCATAGTTATTAGTGGAGAAACCACTTTAGAAGATTTAACCAAGTATATTGAAAAAATTAGCACAGTAAGCGGTGCCGACATACGCGCCGTATTGTATGCTATGGTAGATTTATGCATCGATGAACTGGAAAAGGGAAATATTGTACGTCTTGGCGATTTGGGCAGTTTACGCCCGGGAATAAGCAGCGAAGGCCATGAAAACGGAGAAGATGTGTTAAGTGAGAGCATTATAAAAACCAGGATAATTTTTACCCCTGGCAAAAGGTTAAAGCAAATGCTTAAAGCCGTTGGATTTAGGAAAGTATAGTTGATAAAAACAGCAGTTGCAGTTGTTATGGTTTATAAGGGGTTAACTTAACTGCAGCTGCTTTTTTAAATCCACCGATTATGTGTCTATCTATAATGTCTATATACTTCCTTACATTTGTCCTCAAACAAGCCATCCCGACACGCCGGGATGGTAATTTTCAGGCAAGCATAATGCAGAAAACAGGCACTATGGGCAGTCACTAATTATAGAAAAAGGAAAAACAACAAAATAACCAATGAAAAATACCAGGTTTTAACCACTAGTTATTCACTCGAAATTTCCTGCTGTGAAAAATAAATTTCCACGGCAGGAAATTAAAATTTTCACGTGTGAAAAAATATTTTTCACAGCAGGAAATTTTTAAGAGTGCAATAGATTAAAAATGAGCAATATAAAATACTAGCTACAATAATAAATAACAGATTTTGATTCATACCTTGCTCAACATAAAAAATGGAAAAAGATTTCACATGGCAACGAGACAAAAAAGTCATATTAAAGGAAAAAGGAAAAACAATATTAGTTGATATGGAAAAAATAACCCACATAACCTGCGAAGGATATGTAACAACAGTAAATACCACTG
>CAZWGG010000301.1:0-6863 GCA_964633305.1 uncultured Bacteroidales bacterium | reverse complement strand
CGCAAACATTAAAAAAGGAGATTAAAAGAAAAGAATTAAAAATTCTATATAAACGCAGCAAAATTTTACGAACATCAATAGCTGCCATCTCATTCAGTATTTTTACCAGCAGCCTTATTATTCCTGTATTGTTTATTATGCTCATCAGCGAAACGAACCTCAAAATACTAGGTGTAGTTTTGTTTATTTTAAGCATAGCAGCCCTTATAGTGTCGTCAATAATGCTTTTAGCAGATATTATATTGGCATTAAAAGCATTGGAGCATGAGGTAAAAGAATTTGTGGAAGAGAAATGAGGATGGAAGGAAAACGGTACATATTACGCTATCGCCAAACGCGCACTCAATGTTATTAAGCTAAGAAAATCATTAACTTAATAACGAATGTGCCTCTCGTTGTCTGTAGCTTCCTTGCCACGGACACTTATGTAACAAAACAAAAAACATGCTTGCCTTTGCAAAGCAATGGTAATAAGATGCTACCAAAATAGAAGTCCGTAGGCAGTACACCCTCACTAACCACGTATTGCTGAAGCTTTAGCGGAGGAACAAGTGATGGTGTACAAAAGTCATACGGACAACTACTTGATTTTAGTTGTTATCCTCGTTGTATCGGAGGGGTATTGTTTAATTGATTCAATTATTTTTTTACTTGTAAAAATAACCAATCCAGGGTTTCGTGCAAAAAGATATCCACTCGTTGATGTCGTTGTCCGTAGCTTCCGGCTACGGACACTTATACAACAAAACAAAAAACATACTTGCTTTTGCAAGGAAATGGTAGCAAGATGTTATCAAAATAGTTCGTAACTATGACATGCTGCCATTTTATAAAAAAGAAGTCCGTAGGCAGAGCCATACGGACAACGGTCTTATTTATTTTTTCTTTTTGCTATGGATAACGGGGTGAGAACTAAAAACAATTGCGAGAAAGTTTTCACGATATAACTACATGTTGCCTTCAATCAAGCTACATACATTCCGGTATGTAGTTACATTGTACCCCCCAATGAAGGCATAAAGAGATACTTTTGTAGTTACATCATAGCTGTTATGTGCCTTTATCTTTGCTATTACATGCCTTCATCTTTGTATTTATATACTTAAAAAAAATGCAAATTAGGTAGCATTCAATGTTTGTTGTTCTAACATGTATTCACTATTGCTACCGGCAAAAAAGATTACAATTTTTTTTAATTGTTCTAGATGTTTGTTACGAAGAAGCATATCTATAGAATTTTGTAACAGCTTGCCAATAAACAACAGCACAAAATAACCTGGATTCCAAAGTATTTAAAAAAGCCAGGTTAGTTCCAGTTTATAACTAAATAATCCTATTCCCTTACTTCTTTCTTTAATAAATCATACAAAAGCTATATAAAGGCAAAGCCTGAAAAGTTTAATCTCATATTCGAGAACGAATTTAGAAAAAATACTATTTAATAAAAAAGGAATTTTAACACTAATTTTCCATCTGCTTAAACCGGATAGCAAGTATAGCAAGCAAATTGCTAAATGTAGTCATGGCATGTTCGGTTTCCTTTGAAATCTCTTTTTTTCTCAAACGCATCAATAACAATCCATACAAGCCATCAAGACAAGTTTCTATATCACTAATTTTTGTATCGGGAAGTTTTTCCTTTAGTTCTTCGATATTCGGTTTTGCCCAGGAATACTGTTCTATATATCGTGTATCTTCATTTTTTCTGAGAATTTGAACATGCAATTCATTCATTTGATTTATGATCTCTTTTACTAATTTTAAATGGCCGTGTTTACGAATACCTTCCTCATGCATCATTACTATTAAATTAGCATACCAGTTTTTTATTTCCTCTTTCACATTCCTGGGTTGCTCAAATTGTGAAATAATATTCTTTTCAATAAGATTGATATCAAATTTATATGCCCTTATCAGGTCTTCAACCTGCCACATATAGAGAACAAATTCAGCAATATTTGATTTTCTTTTTTCCCGTGCAATTATCATTATTTATTCAAATTATCAATCATTTTATCTATTACCCTTCTTTCCTTTTTCGTCGGCCTGCCCGTACCTCTATCCCGCCTTATAAAAAATGTATCTTTAACGTTAAGTTTATCTAATTCTTCGACAGAGGTTAAATCTTCAAAAAAATCTTTTACCACTTTAGCTGATTGCCTTTTATCAATTAACCTCTTTATCTTGTAAGTATATATAACAGGGAGTTTTCTAACCACAATCATCTCTCCTGCCCTAACTTCCCTTGAAGGTTTAGCTTCTGTCCCATTAACCAATACCTTTCCTTTTCGGCAAGCATCTGCAGCCATATTCCGTGTTTTAAATATTCTAACAGCCCAAAGCCATTTGTCTATTCTTATTTTTTCAAGTTCCATTATTCAGGCTTTCCGGCAAAATTAGAAAATTATTTTTTGTTATTAAAAGTTGAAATTTGTGAAGAAATAGTGTTATGGCACATCTTAAAGCATTAATTTCCACGATATAAACCATACACCATACAAATAACCGTGGAAACATTACTGAAAATTTTCGAGCCTGTTCCACCCCTAGAACCGGGTGATATAAATTTTATAACACCTGTTCTATAGGAAATGAATTGACACCATACCTAATATAAAAAAAGATCAGTGTAAAGGTAACTTAATAAAAAATGTGGTTCCCATACCTTCTTCGGATGTAAAATACACCTTGCCCTTTAAGTATCTTTCACCCAGTAATGTAATACTGTAAGTACCTAATCCGCGATTTAATCCTTTGGTGGAAAAAGACCGTTGAAAAACCTGGAGTTTAATATCTTCAGACATAACGCTATTATTATGTACCCAAAATACTATTTCATTGTTTTGTGATATGCACCCAACTTCAATTTTGTCATTTTCAAGTATGGCTTCCAATGCATTTTTAATCATATTTGTAAAAATACGGCCCAAAAGTAAAGGATCGGTTGTTATAGTTATATTCACCGATTCATGGGCTATTTCTATATGTTTATTTGCTGCTACAGGGTGCTGCTTAACCTGCTCCACATTTTTTTTAAGGATATTCAATGAAAAAACAGGCTTGGGCTCAACTTCAAGATCATTATTTTCTGCTGCAAGTAAAGCACGCTGGGCAAGTATTTCATCTGTTAGTTCATTGCTGATAATTTCAGCAATTTTCAAATGTTCTTTAATTGTTGTTGCATCCTGTATGTCTTTTAATGAATCAATAAACCCTGAAAGGCTTCCTGCTTTATTAATAACATCATGAAAAAAAACTTTCTCTAATACCCTCCTGCGTTTTTCATGACTGATATCGGTTAATGTTAAAATAAAAAATTTATGTTTCTCCCAGGTAAATGGTGAGGATGTGACCATAAAATCTAATGCAACCTCCTGGCTATTGACAGCTGATGTAATCCTGCATTCTTTCATTACTTTTCTTTTGTACTTCATACTCTCCATTATTGCGCTAACAACTCCGCATATTCTGCAGTTTACAGATGAACCACATCCCTTTTTACTGTTAACGCAACTTAATATTTCGCCAGTCCTTTTACCCAAAATATGTTCGAGTGAAAATCCTCCAAGTGATGCCGAAAATACCTGGTTTGCATAAACTATTTGTCGTTGCTCATTCAAAATGGCAGCCATGTGAGGCAGGGCATTCAGCAGGTCTTTGATATAACTAATTGAACCTATGGCTTTATTGTCATCTAAATACTTTCCTCTGAAGGATTTTTCCTGGAGTGTAAATTTACTGTCCATTCATTCCAAAATTTGGATTTTCTTTATAAATCAATAACTATTTCAAACCATATTATGGTATGTTTAAATAATCTTTATTAAATTTAATATACCCTATCTTAATAATTTTTGATTTAACCCAATTGTAAAGATATAACATCTGAGTTTGTTATTTGTTCTCAAATATTTTTGAAACACTAACCGTTGTTAAGTAAAAAGTGTATAGTAATTTTATTATAGATGTGAAACTAAAACATACAATTATGTACAAAAAAGCTTTAAAAACAGGAAAAATAGTAATGCCGTTTTTATTTACGGCATTATTAGCAGGTACATCATGTAAGAAAGACAAAGAAGATACATTTGAATTACCGCCTGAATCGGCATTTGTGATGGATTTATCGACTTTTGCTCCTACCCAAAAATCAACTGAAAACAATAATCTTGCCCCTGAAACAAAAATATATTTTACAGCAGCTGTTGTTCATGTTGGTTTTTGGAGTTCTGTTGTTTCCAGTATAATGGCTATTCCTGTTGCTTCCTATATTGAGGCATTTAACCACAAGCCCGAGAGAGTTGAAGATAATAAATGGAAATGGAGTTACACGGTTGAAGTTCTTGGAGTTGACTATACTGCCAGTTTGTATGGAGAGATAGTTGGTGAACAGATTGAATGGGAGATGTATATATCAATGGAAGGTGGCTTTACTGAATTTCTTTGGTATGAAGGAACATGTAATATTACCCGGACAGAAGGTTCATGGACATTGTATAAATCGTATTTAAGCCCGGTTGCATGTATTGAAATAGATTGGAATTATGATTGGGATGACCAAACCGGTGATGTTAAATATACTTACGTTGAAGCAGGAGTACAAGGTAATGGCAACTATATCCAGTATGGAATAACAGCAGAAACGGATTATAACACATACTATAATATGTATGAAAGCGTAAGCGGAAGAACAGTACAGATTAAATACAACACCGACACCCATGAAGGAACAATAAACTACAGCGATACGTGGTATTGCTGGGATAGCCAGTTAGAAGATACTACGTGTCCGTAAACGATATCGTTCTTATATCCCCCAAAAAAAATAAACCCGCAAAAAACATGCGGGTTTATTTTTCAAGTAGTAATAGAACAATCAACTCTTTGCGTCTCTAGAAATTTTTATTTTCCTGCTTTTAAGATAACCCTGTTTTTTCGGGTTATGTGTTTTATTTTATATAGTCCAAGTGCCTGAGTATTCAGTTCCTCCTAAATGATGAACCCATGAACCGTTACCAAGTGTATCCCATTCATAGTGATATACTAATCCATCTAACAAATAGTAATTAAGTGTTCCGGATCCATCTGCATTAAGATTAATTTCTATTTTTTGATAATATGTGTACTGATCATCAGATGATTCCATATACCAGTTAAATGTGTAATTTCCCTGGGCATCCTCATTCCAGGTATACACCCAAAACAAATCTTCACACCCGGTAATTTCTTCATCATAAGCACAAACCCACTGAAAATTGTACTTTACTTCACCTTGTTTTCCGTCAAGGGTTTCCCATACATCAATATAACTGTATTTAGGGCCATCACCGAATTGAATTTGAAGCTTCCAGTATCTTTTTGCTGCATCCTCGCTATAAGCCCAATACATAGTCATTGCACGAACTCCATCGTTCCATGTCCACTTATATGTACCTGTACTTCGTGTTGACTTTTCTGTAACTTTTATTGCATCTTCCGGTGGTTCCAATGCCGATTCAAATTCTGCCCAGTCAAGTGCACTTTCAATGAAGTCCATAACACTTTGAGCTTGTTCATTATCTGAACTTTTTAGTCCATCAGGTAGCTTATCAAGAACTTCCTGATCATTAAACTCAAATACCTGTAGTTCTTCTTTCGGATCATCATCCTTATCTTTTGAGCAAGTTATAAACAAAGACAACACAAACAGAAAACTAACCCATTTTGACATAATTATTATTTTCTTCATAGCTTAACAGTTTTAATAATGAAAAAATCCTAAAATCTTATTATCAATATAAGTTTAAAATTATAACAAAAGTAAGTATTGTAAATCACCCTATGCCATTCGTATTAGAATTGCACGGGTACAAATTAGAATTTATCGGAAACAGATGAGAATCTTTTTTACCCATTTCCTTTCTATTCTTTAATTAATATTTCAGATAGATAATATTCTTTATTTTGTGTCCTAACCATATAAAGTCCTTTTTTAAAACAGGAAATATCCAATCTTAATTCGTTATTGCAAACATCAATTCTTTTTACAACCTTTCCATCAATTCTATAAATCTCGATAGTTGAATCTTTAGGAATATTCATGAATGTTATCAGACTTTTTGTCGGGTTTGGAAATATTTGCATGACCACTATTTTTACTAATCAGTATTTAATTTTTATATGTTACTATCCCACAATAGTAATAATTCCTTCGAATATTTTTCCGCTTTCGTAGACAATCCTAAACGGATATGCTCCCATTGGTAAAGCCTCATTACTGAAATTTCTTCCATTCCAGGTTTCTTTACCAAGTCCATTAAATTTCAATTTGTAAACCAAAATTCCACCTTTGCTATATATTAATAACTCACCAGGTTGATTATTTTCAATTGGAATTTCCCATACTTCTCCGTATGAAGGTGCAAAATTGTATTCTCCAAAACAGTCAATTACGCCAATATTTACCATTTCAAGCTCTGTTATACAACCTTTGTCATCTTTAACCTTTAGCCGGTAATTACCCGGATTTAGGTTTTGATAAACCAATGAGCTACTAAAAAGTACATTTATTGTGAATTGATAAGGAGGTACTCCCCCAGAAATCGAACTTTCAATAAATTCTATTCTCCCTGTAGGTTTATTATTACAACTAGGCTCAACTTTATAATCAACCTTGATATCACAAGGCAAATCATTTTTTTCATTTTCGCTGATAACTCCGGGGTCAACTGTTTGAACAGATGGAGTATGTAAAGAATTATTATTTAGTAGCTTTTGGTTATTTGCAACAGGTATATATTTTTTTATTTCGGTTGTATCTTTTCCTAAATTAGTATTACTTTCATTCACAATTTGTTTATTTATTAACGAAACATCAACTGTTG
>CAZWGG010000300.1:0-6871 GCA_964633305.1 uncultured Bacteroidales bacterium | reverse complement strand
CATCTGCGGAATCAAGGCAATGGGCTGAAACGTTTTATGCTGAAAGGCATTTTTTATCCTTTCAAAGTTATCATTTCTCACAGAACGCAGCTATATCATGACTTCATTGTATTTGAGGGGTGTTGCCATGGGAATGATGTTTACCTCTATAAGTACCATCGCCCTTTATGATATTCCGCGTGAAAAAATGGCTCAGGCTTCCGGTATGTTAAACACTATGAGACAATTGGGTGGGAGCCTGGGTGTGGCAATAATGTCAACTTTACTTTCAAGTCGAGTAAATTACCATATTCAGATGTATGGTAGTTCGGTTCAGTCAAACTCTCCAGTATATCATAATGTAATAAACCGTTTAGGTTTTTACATACAGCATCATATAGGGAGTTCACAGGTTGAGACAGGAAAGCTGAACCTAAAGGTGCTTTTGTCGAACCTGAATACACAGGGGTATATACAGGGTATCGACGATGTTTTCCTGGTAGCTGCAGCAATTACACTGTTTGGTGTTATTCCCGTTTTTTTCCTTCATGAAAAGAAAAAGAAACAATATCAACGTGTTAAAAAATAATTACATGATTAATAGGAATAAATTCAGTAGGTTAATAGTTAAAATATTAGTAGGTTCCGGCTTTTTAATTATGGTAATGTCAGTTCCTGCCAGTGGACAGGATTCAATAGATGTAGTTTCGGTAAGCGATTCGCTTTCGTTAAATGAGATAATGAAAGAGGTATTGCAAAACCACCCGGTGATTAAAAAAGCTGGAGAATCGATAAAGCAAGCCGACGCCCGTATAGGAATTGCCAAATCGGGATATCTTCCCACGGTTGATGCTTCTGCAACTGTTTCACATATAGGGCCGGTTCCTGAGTTATCTATTCCGGACTTTGGTACCTTTCAATTATACCCTGAAAATAATTTCAATACCGGTATTAATGTGAGGCAGAACATCTATGATTTTGGAAAAACATCTTCAAAAATTAGTCTGGCTGATGCCAATAAAGAAATGCAATTGAGTACACTTGAAGAAACAAAGCAAAAAATGGCCATTACAGTGATTATGAATTACTATTCACTAGCTTATTTACAACAAGCTATTAAAATAAAAGACCTGCAACTTGAAACACTGGCAGAACATCTTGATTTTGTAAAGAAGAAAAAAGAAACCGGTTCGGGTACCGATTATGAAATTCTAAATACAAAAGTTAAGATTTCAGTAACAGAAAACCAGAAACTCGACCTGTTGGCCGGCAGGAAAAAACAACTGGCAATTTTAAATTCACTGCTTGGCCAACCGGCCAAGACAGAACACAGAGTTAAGGATTTGAATATTGTGGTGAAACCTGAAATAAAGGAAGATTCACTTTTAAGTTTTGCGCTCAACCATCGGAATGATCTACTAATTGCCAGGAAAAACATTGAAATGGCACAAATTCATTTAAATATTGTGAAGTCAGAATCCAGTCCTTCGATAAATTTTTTGGCAAACGGGGGCTGGAAAAACGGATATGTACCTGATTTGAATGAGATAAAAGCCAATTATATCGCTAGTTTGAGTTTGCATGTGCCTATTTTTGATGGAACAAGGCAGAAATACAATATTGTTATGGCCAAATCGTCCATCGAAGCTTTAACTCTTGAATCTGATCTGCTTCAACGTAATATATCAAGTGAAGTAATTGAAAATGAAATAAATATACAAACTGCCTATAAAAAGGTAAACCAAACCAGGCTACAGTTATCACAGGCTGAAGAAGCATATAAACTGGCTCGGATCAATTATTCTGCGGGAGCCATTACCAACCTTGAATTACTTGATATTTCCACAACCGTTTCCGAGAGCAAGTTGATGGTTGTTAAATCGGAAATTAATTATATACTAAGTGTATATAAATTAAAGGAATCACTGGGTGGAACATGGTATTAACCTGTTTTATTTTTCCCCGCTATTGTTTCGGCAAATGTAAGATATTGTTTGTTTAATCAAATTACCAAAATAATTAACTGAGAGATTTTTTTGTTAGCCTTTTAGTTTTATGCCTGAAAATTTTGTTACCTTTTCATACATTTTAAAAAATATTTCGTTTATATGACAAGAAAAAAGTGGGCTTTATTCTCCTATGCCCATAATATGGGAGATTTTACACGTGCATTTGAAGTTGCCAAAGCTCTAAAAAATAGTGGAGAACAGGTAAGTTTTTTTAATCATGGAGGGTTTCATTTAGATTGGTTAAAAGCACAAAACATTCCATTTAATAATTTACAACCGGAAATTAGCAGCGATCAGAACGATATTGTTATGGCTATTAATCAATTTCGTTTACCTCCGGGCACTCCGTTGCCATTTTCGTTTGAAGAATTAAAGGCAATGGTGGAGGCCGATTTAGAGGCTATGGAAAGCTTTAAACCCGATGCTGCTTACTGTGGGTTAAATATTAGCAGTATGATTGCTGTCCCATACCTTAAACTTCCCATGGTAACACAAGTACCAACAACACTTTGTCCTGCCTTTTATGAGCGCAAATTGGCTACTTTCCCCAATACTTTAGAAAATAATTTTGTGATGCGTTATTTAGTACCCGGTTTTATTAAAAGGTTATACTTTAATGCTATCATGCTAAAAGACGTAATTAAAAAAACAGCCGAAGTTTACAACCAAGTGAGGAAACACTTTGGTTTATCCCCGGTTTATAATATGATTGACTTTGTAAAAAGTGACCTGGTATTGTTGCCTGATATGGAAGAACTGAGCGGGCTGCCTGCATCGGCTTTGCAAAAACCTTACGTTTATACCGGTCCGGTATTTGCCAGATTTGAAGAAAGCCCTGTTCCTGATGAAGTATACAATGTCTATAAACACCCTGGGTTAAAAGTTTTTCTGAGCCTTGGCAGTAGCGGTACACCTGAAATATTTAAGAAATTGGTTACTATACTCCGAAAGAATAGTGAAATAAGCCTCGTATGTACAACAACCACAATATTAAACCCCGACGAATTAGGTGATAACTCAGAACGTTTTTATGCCAGCAAATTTTTGCCTACCCACAAAGTAAATGAAATGGCTGATATTGCTATTACACATGGTGGCCAGGGAACAATTCAAACTGCGGCATGGGCGGGAACCCCGGTAATCGGTATTGGTTTTCAGTCAGAACAGCAGCAAAATATTGACGGACTGGTACGTGCAGGAATGGCCAAAAGAATAAAAATGTATGAACTTAATTCAAAACGCCTATGGAAAGCCATATCTTTCTTACAACATGAAGAAGTTCGTGCACATGCAAAAAGAATGCAAGAGATTGTCAGGGCCACAGATGGTTTAGGGCAGAGTGTAAAACTTATGAAAGAGTTGATTAATTAACAATTAGCAATAAGTGTATTGTTTTTCTATTTACTGATACAGAAATAAAACAATAATTACTTATGAGTTGTTAATATGAAATGGACAACAAATCGGCAGCAAAAAATAAATCAGCATTTGCCAAAAAACCAAAATTGAAACTTTGTTTTTAGGGCATAATTTATCTTTTTATTTTTTTTTGAGATTGAACCTTGAAAATTAAATAACTATTTTTTAGATTAGTAAGATAAATTATGGAAAATTAGAGTAAAATTAGAGTAAAAAAGACGCCTTATGCATTTAGCATTAACCGAATTTAATATGTAAAAAATCCAAAACAATTATTGTGGAAAAATCTATCGACCTCAGGGCATTAATTACAGGTATCATATCTTCCATTGCGGAATCTCAATATGAAATGGATAGAAATTCCATTAATACAGCTGTTAGGTTGTTGGAAGAAGGACTAACTGAACAAATGGGACTTTCTGCAAGATGGTATGCTATACCTGAAGCAGAGCTAGTAGTGAAAATGATGCTTGAGATATCAAAAGAAAGAGAGCTCAAATCTCAAATGATGGATGCCTCTTATACATCAAGATATGATGTAGACAGCTCTCTTTTCAGTGATTTCAATATTAAAATAAAACGGGTACCTATTGAAGAAAAACTCAATCTGACTGTTTATAATGAAAACCAAATTGTAGAAAAGATATCGCGGATTAGAAACGTTGCTAAGTTGTTGCATAAGTATAACAACTGTTTTTTAAATGTCTTTTTTCAACCTTTTGAAAATGACAAATCTTATACAGGAGGCTATTGGTTCGTAGAAGTAGTTCATCCACCGGAAGCTGATAGTAAACAGACTTCAGGACTAATATTAAGTGCTATACTTATTGTTGATGATGAGTCCGGTGAGATAATAACCGCTAAATATCACCAATGAGAAAAAGTAACAAAAATATTTACAAAAGTTTGAAAATTGAAAAATTAAACCCTTTAAAACCAATAAACCCTATTAACAAATTACAGGTTACTGGAAAACTGTCCAAACCAATGATAAGGACAGGTAATTCGCGAACCCCTTTATCAGAATTTTTGAATGCCTATACTAATCTCATCGGAGGCTTGAAATCAAATGTTATAAAAGGTACCCTTCACCAAATTGAACTTGAGAAATTCGAAATTGAGACAAATACAGGTATGGCAGGATTCCAGGACCAACAATTAAACCTTAAAATATGAGTGAAAAAAGTATAGAAGAATTAGAAAATGAGATATCAAGTTTGAGAAATCTTGTTTTTGACCTATATAATGAATTGAAAAATTCAAAGACTGCTTCTCAAAAAGTAAACGGAATAGCGCTTAAAGTCAGCGATCTGATGAATGGTTTCCAGAATTCCATGGCAAAGGCGATTAAAGCAAAAACATTGGAAGGGGCGGAAAGTGAAAGTATCAAAGATTATATCATACAGGACCTTGAAATTGAATTTGCTTTGCCATTAGTGGCTGAACGAGGGGAGGACGAACCCATACTTATGATCCCGAACATTAAAAGTGTTACGGAAGATTCTCCATTGGTCAAATTAAAGTTCAGAATAACTAATGTACCCGAAACCGAAGAATGAAGCATTATCTAAATAAAAAAACCGAAAGCCAAACCTTTATTGGGGATACCAATGATCCGTCATCAGGTTACTTGCAGGATATAATCCGTGAAATAGGCCTTGCATTATCAAAAAGCCAGGAAATTCTTGACAACAAGTGGATAGAAGCCCAACGTGACAAGTTAAAAGAGCTGTTAACAAATCCTGATTTGCTACTCCCTCCGTCATCTTCTTTTGTTCTTCCAGAGGCTAGCTTGAATCTTAATATGGAAATCCGTGGAAAATATGATAGTGCCGGCACTTTCAAAATAGAAACCAAACCGCACAATGCTGAGACCCAGGTAAAATCAAATATAAAGCAAAATGTGTCATCCAAGGTTTCATTAAAATTTGCTATGGTTCCGGAGGAACAGGCCGGGGAAAAAGCAAAATCAGCCGATGAAGAACCTAGGGCTAATGTGGAGGATATCATCCAATCTGCCAAAGCAGAAATAACAAAAAATAATGAATATGAATCAAGGGTGGAAATTAATTATTCAAGGCTGTCTGCAAGATATATAACCGGATCAAGAAAATGGCATATTACGGCTTACGATGGGAGTGAAGCATTTGCTATTCTTATTTTTGATGATACAACTTCCGAATTCATTAACCCCATTCTGTTACTTTCGGAAAACCACAGGATAATTGAAGATATAAAGGAATTAGCCAGTCCGGTTATTTTAAGTGTCGATAAGCATATTGCGTCTTCAGGTAGCACAATTACCCTTACCGGTGAAAATCTTGGTGCATTGAATATTGCTGATACAATAGTAGCTGTTGGAGGTCAACCTGTAAAATTGCTTGAAGTATCATTTGAGAAGATATCATTTAAGATTACCCCTGAAATTACAACGGGATTTATTGAAATTGAAACTCCAGAAGGAAAAAATAAATATGCAACACCACTAACAATTAACGCTACTCCATTAAGATTTGAAGGTGGAACAGGATACGGATATTTTAATCCGGATAATAAACAAGGATCTCTAATAAAAATAATTGGTGAAAATATTTCATCCAGTACCAGGTTAAAGTTCTCAAATGGTTTGACCGCCGACTTAGTGAGCCATACCCCGACAACTGCTCAGTTTTATGTGCCTGAAAATGCAAAATCGGGCCAGGTAAGTTTTCTTACCGGCGACAGTGAAGCGCTAATGGAAGAATTATTTTATCTCCGTCCCTTTATTAAAAGCGTGAATCCTAAAGAAGCCCGAAAAAATGAAATAGTAAGGATTACCGGAAATCATTTCAATAACATTCAAAGAATTAAAATAGGCAGCAATATATTTGAACTCAGCCAGGAAACCACCACTAATAACAAAGTTTACTCTATAAAATCTGATCAATCGCTGTTGTTTGAAGTTCCCGGAAATGCAGGTGATGGAAGGCTTTATGTGGAAAGCCATCAAAAATGGTGGGATACTTCAGTATTTTTTTACCAGGTACCTAGTATTACTGCAGTCCCCCCTTATATAATTGAGAAGGAGGAATCTAAGATTTTTGGCTATGGATTTGGTAAAACACACCAGGGCCTGTACCTTGAGTTTGCACAAAATCAGCCTTCATCAATTCTGGAGGCTTCTTATGTTTCTGAAATATCCGATGGTGGAGAGCAGGTAATTGGCTTTAAACCAAAAACAGGAATGTTTACCGATAAAATCAGGATCATTAGGTCTGATATTGCCGACGAAAATAACTATGATGCTACAACTACTGCCTGGAAAAGAAAAATACCGGTCTTTAAGGAGGGTACTCATAGCGATCATATTATATGGTGCTCTTCAATTTGGGATTCCCTGGATGATTTTTGGGATATATCGGGTATGGAATTGATATCAAAAAAGATATGTAAAGTACGGCAGGAGACAAATAATCTAAGATTTA